>JAZRJH010000064.1:0-8752 GCA_045645685.1 Acutalibacteraceae bacterium | reverse complement strand
TAAATCAACTGACATTTTCTTTAGATTTTCTACCAGCGGCTTAAGGTACACTCGCTCTAAAAACTCTGACTTTTCTGAATTTAAGAACCGCTCGAAAGAACTCAACGCTGTACGTACTAAAGCATAATCACTATAACTTGTTCCAGACTCCGCAGCGGCAATAGCTTCTTTACCCATAAAATGCAAGCGAAGTAACTCACCTACGTAACTAGCCTCTTTTCGATAGGATGCCGCATTGCCTGCATTCCAGACCCACGCATCAAGTGGCGCAACGATGAACTCATGTCTTTTGAAAGCGGCGCTGATGACTATGTTACAAAACCTTTCAGCCCCGGTGTTCTTGTTAAAAGAGTGGAAGCTATTCTCAAGCGTTCAACACACTCTGCAATCGGAACTGATGACATCATTTCAATCAACGGTCTTGTTATCGATATCCCCGCACACACAGTAACAAACAACTCTAAAAATGTTGATCTCACAATAAAAGAGCATAACATCCTTGTTAAGCTCGCAAAAAACCACGGAAGAATTTTTTCCAGAGAACAGCTTCTTGACAGTATCTGGGGTATCGATTTTATCGGCGACCCCAGAACGGTTGACTCCCATGTAGCCAGACTCAGAACAAAACTCGGCGAATGGGGCGAAGCTCATCTTAAAACAGTTTACGGTGTGGGATATAAAATCGAGGTGGACAAATCTTGAAACGAAGAATCTCGCTGTTCAGGCTCAGCAGAATAAGAATCAAGCTGTTTGCAATGATAACGGCTGTTCTTGTGCTGTTCATGGCGCTGATTGCGGTATTCAGCACCCCCCTGCTTTTCAGAGTTTTTTCGTTCAACACTTACAGAACAATGAATGCAGCCGCCGATGAAATCAACAGTTGCATTCCGGGTTCATCAACCTATTATTTTGATCTTTATTCCATAGCAAGAAACTACAGCATGGATCTTGAACTTATCAATTCCGACGGCTCGGTTTCTTACACATCAAGCAACAGCTCAACCGTCTACGGAAGCGACCATTTTTCTTCAGGCGCAACAAAATCATTCTTCTCGGCATTGGGCGTTGTTGACGATCTGCGATATATTGCATCGGCTGATAATTTCCGCATGATGAAGCAAGCTATTTCAAACACAGAATATTTTGTTTTCAACTGTTATCTCGATTCGGGCGAAACGCTCTATATCTATTCCGAAGTTGCAGATGTTGAAAATATAGTTGCGGTTTCGGGAAATGTTTATTCTGCCATCAGCATTCTGATGATAATAGTTATGTCGCTCTTCTTCTATCTTCTCGTTGCAAAATTCACAAAACCGCTTGTTGAAATGAACGACATCACAAAAGACATGGCGGCTCTCAATTTTGACAGAAAATGCGACAACTACGGCAAGGATGAAATCGGAGAACTTGGTCTGAGCATCAACACTCTTTCAACAACACTTGATGCAACACTCATGGATCTTAAGGACAAAAACAACCGTCTTGAAAAGGATATCGAGAAACGCCATCAGCTTGACAATGCAAGAAAATCATTTATCAACAATGTTTCTCACGAACTCAAAACGCCCATTGCAATCATCTCGGGTTATGCGGAGGGTCTTTGCGAAGGTATCAGCGATGATCCGGAAGTTATCAGGGAATACTGCCAGATAATCAACGACGAAAGCCAGAAAATGAATTCTCTGGTTGTTGAGCTTCTTGAACTTTCAAAGCTCGAAAGCGGTGCACAGCCTTTCACTCCCGATTATTTCTGCCTTGGCGAAAAAATTCAGTCGCTTCTCAATCATCTTTCTCTTCTTTTTGAACAGAACGAGATAACGGTTATCAACGAAGTGCCAGAAGATCTTATGTGTTATGCACAGGAAGATAAAATCGAAATCGTTCTCAAAAACTATATCACAAACGCAGTTTCTCATTGCTCAGGCGACAAGGTAATCACTCTGAGCGAAAAAGAGCATAACGGTTTTATTGAAATCAGCATTTTCAACACGGGCAGCAATATTGCGGAGCAGGATCTTCCCGAACTCTGGGACAGCTTCTACAGAGCAGACAAGGCTCACGGAAGAAGCGAAAACCGTTTTGGTCTCGGTCTTTCAATTGTTAAGAGCATCATGTCAAATCACTCTTGCAAATACGGCGTTGAAAATGTTAAAAACGGCGTTATATTCACTTTTGAAGTTTCAAAGGATTCAGGATATTATGACAAAAAACAGTAATCAAAAAAATATTGCAACAAAGATTTTTGCTCTTGTTTTAAGCGTTTGCTTCGCAGCAGGATGTCTTTCTTCATGTTCCAAGAAGGAAGAAATCGGGGTTAAAACCGTAAAATCCGTTGCAACAAGAAACACAATAGTCAATCCATCGGAAGATGCAACCGTTCACTATTCGGAAAACGAAGAGAGTTTTTCCGTTAAAGCGGCTTCGTCGGGTCTTATCGAGTTACTTGTTGACCCGAAAACAAACTCCTTTGCTATTCATGAAACAACACAGAATCAGCTCTGGAGCGCACTTCCTTTATTGAATAAAATTGCAGACGGTGAAACTCTTCTCAGCGATGCAAGCATGGTTTCGCTGAAAATCATCGGCGGCACAGATATATACCATCTCAATTCGCAGGATAATTCCGTTGCTTACGGCAAAGCATCGTATATCACGGTTGACAACGGAATCACATTCCTTTTTGATATCTTTGCCAACGAAGAAACCGCCGCAAAATCTTCATATGACAAAACAGACATCGGCTTCAATGTTGCCGTAACGGCTGTTCTGAAAGACGGAAGCATGACGGTAACCTGCACTCAGTCAAATATAACAGGCAACCCTGATGCATACATTGAAAACATTGATATTCTCAATTATTTCGGCGCATATAACGATACCCGTGACGGCGACTTTCTTCTTGTGCCTGACGGATGCGGTGCGATAATCAAAACATCAATCTACGATGAATCATTTGAATCACTTTCCTTTGACGTTTACGGAAGCGACCCGTCTGTTGAAAACGAAGAAAATTCCGAGAGCGCAATTCTTCCTGCTTTCGGAATCAAACACGGCAACACAGCGTTCGTTTCTCTTATCGAAAGCGGCGATGCCGTTGCTTCAATCAAAGCAAAAAAAGCAACTCAGATAAGCGAATACAACACGGTTTATCCATCATTCAACATTACACCTGTCAGCTTTAAAGACAACACACTCTATATTTCAAAATCATCAACAGTAAACGAAATTTCTCTTTGCTACCGTTTCCTTGCAGGCGGAAACGCAACCTATGCAGGTCTTGCATCGGCATGCCGAGAGCAGCTTATCAGAAACTCTGTTCTTTCATCAAGAACTGTTGCCGTGGGCGACTATATGCCTTTCTACCTGACTCTTACGGGAACTGCATCAAAATCTTTTGGTCCGATTGAATATCTTTCAAAGCTCACAACATTTGAGCAGGCAAAAGATATGCTCACAAGAATGAAAAACAAAGGCATAAACAATATCAGCGTAAGATACACGGGAGTTTTTGACGGCGGAGTTGATTCAAAGGACATTGTTTCTTCAGACATTTCGCTTCGTCTCGGCGGAACGGAAAAGCTGAGCGAACTTTATGATTATGTTTCAACTCAGAAAATGAGCCTTTTCCTTGATGTTAATCTGCTTTCATCCGCAAGCGGATTTTCAGGCTCTTCAGCATCGGATATAAGCAAGCACACAGCCTCCTGCACTCCTGAAAACCCACTTGTTGATTTCATGGGTGAATCCGTAGCTGAAAGGCAGCTCAGAAATCTCAAAAATCTCAAAAGCATAATCTCTTCCGTGCTCAGCGACACAAGATATTACACATTCTCGGGATACTGCCTTAACGATGCAGGTTCTCTTCTTTATTCGGATTTTTCACACGGCGGTATGCTCCGTGATGAATCGGCAGAAGCTATAAATTCCGCTATTGCTCCCCTTTCAACAGGTCATTCTGTTATGGCGGTAAAAGGCAATTTCTATATGCTCAGAAATGTCGATTCGGTTATCAACATCCCCATCGGAACAAGCATTGCACAGAGCGGTGCTTATCAGGCAGTTCCGTTTGTTCAGCTTGTTCTTCACGGTATCATAGACTATGCAGGCGAACCTATCAACACAGAAATCAATCTTCGTGAAACTCTTCTCAAAAACATTGAATACGGCGCTTGTCCGCATTTTGAATGGAATTATGAACCCGTTATAAGCAAAACTGAAGAAGACAAATTCTATTACGATAACACAATCAATGCATCTGCAGAATTTTACACCGAAGCAAACAAGGCTCTCAACGACCTCAGAGATGCAAGAATCACAGACCATTATGAGGTTGAAGACGGAATCTTCTGCACCGAATACGATACAGGCGCACGAATTTATGTTAATTATACCAACACCGATTTTTCAATACTCGGCGTTGTTGTTGAAGCAAGAAACTTCTTAAGAGTAAACTAATATTATCAACGGAGGAATATTATGCCTTATATCAGAACAACAGTCAGCAAATCTCTCACAGACGAGAACAAAGAAAATCTCAAAGCAAAGCTCGGCGAAGCAATTGCACTTATTCCGGGCAAGACCGAAGCATGGCTTATGCTCGCATTCGAAGATAATATCGATATGTATTTCAAAGGCAAATGTGACGAAGAATATGCCTATCTTGAAGTGAGCCTTTTCGGAACAACATCCGATGCCGCTTATGACAGACTGACAGCCGCTCTTTCGGAAATAGTCAACGATGAACTCGGAATTGACAGAGCAAACATCTATATAAAATACGAAGAAGCAAACCATTGGGGTTGGAACGGAACAAACTTCTGATATGAAAGATAAAAAGCATGAAATATTGCTCATTTGCGCCGCACTCCTCATCACATCATGTGCTTTGCTGTATTCTGTTTTTGATTCGCCAAAATATAACAGAATCGATGCCGTCATAATATCAACCGCGGTAACGACGGAATCAACAACCGCCGCAGCAGGGATGATAAACCTGAACACGGCAACCAAGGAAGAACTGATGCAGCTTGAACTCATTGGTGAATTAAAGGCTCAGGCAATTATCGATTACAGAGAAGAAAACGGAAGATTCAAAAGAATTGAAGAAATAACTAACGTTGACGGAATCAGCACCGCAATACTCAACAAAAATATCAACAGACTCACAGTTTAGCAACACAAGGAGATACCATGGAAAGACTTGAAATCAAAAAACTTTTTGACTCACCCGAAAGCTATGCGGATAAATCTGTCACGGTTTACGGATGGATAAGAACTCTTCGAGATTCAAAAGCAATAGGATTCATTGAACTCAACGACGGAAGCTGTTTCAAAAGCGTTCAG
The DNA here is from genome assembly GCA_045645685.1 of Acutalibacteraceae bacterium. Lineage (GTDB taxonomy): Bacteria > Bacillota > Clostridia > Oscillospirales > Acutalibacteraceae > CAG-177. The sequence goes on along the minus strand of JAZRJH010000064.1, from coordinate 3,409 downwards.
ATTGTTTTTGAAGCATCAAAACTTGAAAACTACAAAGACATTGCGAAACTCAATGTCGGTGCGGCAGTAAAAGTTGCAGGCACACTTCTGCTCACTCCACAGGCAAATCAGCCTTTTGAAATCAACGCTGAAGAAATCACAATTGAAGCAACATCAACTCCCGATTATCCGCTTCAGAAAAAAAGACATTCGGTTGAATTTCTCAGAACAATCGCTCATCTCAGACCCCGTACAAATCTTTTCAGCGCTGCTTTCAGAATCCGTTCGGTTGCCGCATATGCAATTCACAAATTCTTTATGGATCAGGGATTTGTTTATGCACACACTCCCCTTATTTCCTGTTCAGACTGCGAAGGTGCAGGCGAAATGTTCAGGGTAACAACTCTCGACATGGAAAATCTCCCCAAAACAGAAAACGGTGAAATTGACTATAACGAAGACTTCTTCCAGAAACCTGCATATCTTACTGTTTCGGGTCAGCTTCAGGCTGAAACAATGGCTCTTGCATTCGGCAAGGTTTATACCTTTGGTCCGACTTTCAGAGCTGAAAAATCCTACACACAGCGTCATGCGGCTGAATTCTGGATGATTGAGCCTGAAATGGCATTTGCAGAGCTTTCCGACGACATGGATGTGGCGGAAGCAATGATTAAATATGTTATAAAATATGTTCTTGATAACTGTCCGCAGGAAATCGAGTTTCTCAACAAATTCGTTGATAAGGAACTTGTTGAAAGACTCACGGCAGTTGCAAATTCCGATTTCGGCAGAGTGACATATACCGAAGCAATCAGACTTCTTGAAGAAAGAAACGATGAATTTGAATATAAAGTTAAGTGGGGCTGCGATTTGCAGACCGAACACGAACGCTGTCTGACAGAAAAGATATTCAAAAAACCCGTTTTCGTTACAGACTACCCCAAAGAAATCAAGGCTTTCTATATGCGTCTTAACGATGACGGAAAAACCGTCGCCGCTTGCGACTGCCTTGTTATGGGCATCGGCGAAATCATCGGCGGAAGCCAGAGAGAAGAGCGTCTTGACCTTCTTGAAGCAAGAATCAAGGAACTCGGTCTTGACCCCAAAGACTATGACTGGTATCTTGATCTTCGCCGTTACGGCGGCGTAAAGCACAGCGGATTCGGTCTCGGATTTGAAAGACTTGTTATGTATCTCACAGGTATTTCAAACATCCGCGATGTTCTCCCCTTCCCCAGAACAACAGGTTCTGCGGATTTTTAAAAAAGATAATCCCGACAGCCCGAAACTGTCGGGATTTCTGCATTGAATTTTATAATATAATTTAATTAATTACAATTTAAATTCTTATATTCAGGAGTTTGAAATGAACAACATAAGATTCGCAACAGAAAAAGATACAGATTTGATTCTTGAGTTTATCAAGGGTCTTGCTGAATATGAAAAAATGGGGAACGAGGTTGTTGCAACATCAGAGCTTCTTAAGGAATGGATATTCGAAAAGAAAAAAGCAGAAGTCATTTTTGCGCTCGACAACGGAAAAGAAGTCGGATTTGCACTTTTCTTCCATAATTTTTCAACCTTTCTCGGAAGGTCGGGAATCTACCTTGAAGACTTATTTGTTCTTCCCGAATACCGCGGCAGGGGTCACGGCAAGGCACTTTTAAAAGAACTTGCAAGAATCACGGTTGAAAGAGGATGCGGCAGACTTGAATGGTGCTGCCTTGACTGGAATAAACCGAGCATTGATTTTTATCTGTCACTCGGTGCAAAACCTATGGATGATTGGACAATCTACCGCATGACGGGTGATGAACTCAAAAATTTTGCAAAATAAAATGACGGACTGTATCATCCGATACAGTCCGTTCTTGTTACTTCAGAGTCGCGTTCAGTTTCTTTCCTGTTGCTTTTACGATGAAATAAACCGTAAACCACACAACAAAATATGTCACAACAAAAATCGCTGTGAATATTCCTATAACGCCCCATTCAAATGGTATCCATGAATTAAGAATATAGCAGATTACATAGACGGCATAAAGCATTCCGAAATGGCAAAGCAGCGATTTTGGCAGCGGCCAATGCTCAATCTGATTGAATATACTTGCGCCCGCCTGAACAAATGCAAGAACATAGGTTGAAACTATTCCGAGCAGAATCTGTCCTGCGCTTACACTGAATTCATCAAGAGTTTTCTCCAATATAAAAAATATTATTCCGAGTATAATCGGACCAAAACCTGCAAACGTAAGTCCTCTGTGCAGAAATTCTTTTAAATATCTGTTCATTATTTAACACCTAACCTTTCCTTTACCGATTTCAGATTTCTTCGTGAAACATAATCTCTGTAACCGTTTTTGAATGTAACAGTAAGCATACCCGAAACCGATGAATCAAATTTTTTAATTTTTTTAATGTTTGCTATGCACGACTGATTTATTTTAACAAAATCATCCGAGAGCTTTTCCTCAACCTGATAAAGACGGTGCTTTATCTGAAGCTTATCTTTATCGGTCAGCGCATATACTTTATTATCTTCAACAGTAAAACAGCTTATCTCCGATAAATTCAGCCTGTGTATCTCACCGTTTGAATACCCCATAAAAATATTCTCGCTGTTTATAAGGTTTAATATATCTTCAACAAGCTTTGTTTTTTCGTGGGCAAAAATCAAAACCTCCTCTTCATGTTCTTTGTCAATTGTGATAATGCATTTCATAAGAAGCCTCCTTATGATTGAATAATATTATTTTTCATCTGTTTTTTCAAGCAAATTCAAGCGTTTGGTTATTTCTGAAAAGTATTCGGCAAAAAACAAAATTTTTTTCAAAAAAGTATTGACAAAATGATAAACCGGCGCTATAATATCAATAACGATAACGATTATCGTTATCAGCAAGGAGGTGACAGAATGCAAAGACACAGCAGACAGCGAGATGCAATACTCGAAAACCTATGTTCAAGGTATGACCATCCCACGGCCGAGGATTTGTATTTCTCACTAAAGCCCAAGATACCGGCGCTAAGCCTTGCAACGGTTTACAGAAATCTATCGCAGCTTGAAACCGACGGAAAGATTATCAGAATAGGTTCAGGCGGCACAGCAAGATACGACGGCAACGTTAATCTTCACTATCATCTCTCCTGCCTGGGATGTTCAGGCGTGGTTGACATCTTTCTTGATGACGATTGCGGTCTGACAGATAAAGCGGCTCAGGCATTTGACGGAACGATAATTTCTCATTCCGTATTATTCACCGGCTACTGTTCCGATTGCTCAAAGAAGCTCGGATAGTAAATAAATAATCAAAAAATTAAAACTTAAATATTTGGAGGAAAAATTATTATGAAAAAGTTTGTTTGCTCAGTTTGCGGTTATGTACACGAAGGTGACTCAGCTCCCGAATTCTGCCCCCAGTGCAAGGTT
>JAZRJH010000063.1:0-1827 GCA_045645685.1 Acutalibacteraceae bacterium | reverse complement strand
CCGCTTGGCCTCCGACTTGACATTACAAAACAGCAAAATATCCTCAAAGACTCTGCGATTACTTCACATCATCCAACGGACTTCTTGACGACAAGGCATATTGCCTTGCCGAATGCAACGGAAATGTTTATATCGGAACAGAAAAAGGTCTTAACTACACAAAGGCTGACGGTTCTTTGGGTGCATTTCCCTGTGCAAGCGTAAAAGCAATTCATTCTTCTGATAATAAAGTTTATTTTGCAGGCAAAAACATTATATATGTTATTGAAAACGGTAAAATTTCCGAACTCCAGACTCTTGATGAAGATATTATCGCTTTCAGCGGAACAGAAACACTTTATCTTATCACTCCCGACTGGCTTTACCGTTTTGAAAGCGGTAAATTCGAAAAATATTTCAAAACCGAATCAAAACTTAATGATATTGCAATCACAGGCAATAAAATCAACGCTGCTACTTCCGATTTCTTCATTTGTGTAAACGGAAAAAGAAAGCGTTGGATGAATATCTGCCCCGAACATTCAACAATGCCTGAAATGAAAATCAACTGCATCGAACACGATTCCGATCTCGGATTCACCTGGCTCGGTACAGATAAAGGCGTTTATATTTATGACGGTAAAACCGGTTGGTACGGTCACAATGAACTTAACGCTCTTCCCGAAGAAGAGATTTTCAGAATCCGTTTTTCAGATGACGGCAGAGTTATTCTCTCATCAGATGCAGGCCTTATAATGCTCAAAGACGGCAAGCGTAAATATCTCCCTGCAACAAGATGGGCTCTTGACCCCAAGCTCAACGATGCTATAGCTGTGAACGGTACAATATGGACCGCTACCGATTCAGGTGTTACAAAAATCACCGAAAAAGATATGACTCTCGCCGAAAAAGCCGATTATTGCTTTGATCTTGTTGAAAAATATTATCTTCGCACAAAGGGTTATGTTACAGGTCTTAATCATATTCAGAATGCTGATATTTCAACAGGAAAACCCGGCATTTCAGATAACGACGGTCTCTGGACTCAGGTATATCTCGGCTCTCTTGCATTTTGCTATGCTGTTACAAAGGACGAAAAAGTTCTTGAAGCCGCAAGACGCACACTGTATGCAATGGGATATCTTACAAAAGTAACAGGAAAGAAAGGATTCACAGCAAGAGCCGTAAGATTTGAAGGCGATGTTAACTTCGGCGTCTTTGTTAACGAAGAATGCAGCGAATGGCATCCTTCACCCGACGGTGTAAGCGAATGGCTCGGCGAAACATCGAGCGATGAAATGGTCGGTCATTTCTTCGGTTTCTCGCTTTATTATGACTTCTGCGCAAACGATGAAGAAAAAGAATATATCAGAGAAATCATTTGTGATATCGTTGACCATATACTTGAAAATGATTATAAGCTCTGCGATGTTGACGGTCTTCCAACCACATGGGCAAACTGGGCACCCGACCAGCTCAACGGCAACTGCATGTGGCTTTGGGAAAAATGCATCAACTCCCTTGAAATGCTTACATTCCTTGATGTTGCATATCATGTATCAGGAGATAAGAAATACAGAGATGAATTCATGCACCTTGCAATTGATGAACATTATCTCATAAATGCAGCACAGCATAAGAAAGACGACGGTCATGTTTGCCACATAGATGACAATCTCGGATTCCTTACAAGCGCAACAATTCTTCGCATTGAAGAAGACCCTGCAATCAGAAAATATCTTCTCATGGGTCTCCGCCACCATTGGGAATACGAAAGACCCGAACATACAATTTTCTTCAATGTTGTTTGCAGTGCATTCTCCGAAGAGGCTTGCGACCTTGACAATG
>JAZRJH010000062.1:0-6909 GCA_045645685.1 Acutalibacteraceae bacterium | reverse complement strand
GCATTATGACAATATTCATATTTATTCAAGATAGTATAACATATTTATATAATATTTTAAAGTATATTTTTGAAAAAAATCAAAAAAATTCCACTCTTTTTATGAGAGTGGAATTTTCGAACTGAATTATTTGCTCAATTCTTCAATCTTTACATAAATAAGACCTGCAAATTCAACAATTTTATAAAGAATTCTCTGTATAACGCTGCCGAAGCTCTTGTCTTTTCGTTCAGATGTTGTTCTTTCGATTGTGATACTGTCAAGAAGTTCGCTGTTATCGCCTCTTCTTGTTTCAACAATCATTTTATTACCCTCAAATTCAAGTGTTGTATATGTTGTTACATCGTTCTCCATGAAACTGTATGCAAGATGATCAGCTTCGTAATCCATGATTACAGGTGTACAAACAGAATTGGAGTTAAGATAAATAATGCCTTCGGGGTCGGTATATGTTTTACCGCCCTCTGCATTCTGAACTACTTTTCCGAGTTTCATGAAATGAGAGCGTCCCTGAGAATGAGTATGACCGGTAATAACAAAATCGAGGTCATATGACTCGAAAATGGGGGTGAATATTGCTGAAAGGAGAATTTCAGTTTCGGTATCACCGATTGCATCGCCAGCGCCGTAAATTCCGTGGTGAACAATGCCGATTCTCCACTTTGCATCTTCATTAAGTGAAATTGCTTCTTTGGTCATCGCCATATGGTCGGGCGCATTGCCGGATGTTGATGCATAAACAAGATAAAGAACATCGCCGTAACGGAACCAGAAATCTCTGTCTATACCGAAGAAATGCTTTCCGTAGTATTCATTGGGCATGTTGGTGTAGTAATTATAAGTAAGACCTTTTTTATCGTGATTACCGATTGCGAGTGCAAGCGGAAGGCTTCTTAATGCTTCAGGCATAAGAAATGTTTGCCATTCGGCATCGGTGCTGCCGGTTGAAGTGTTATCGCCGGGTGAAACAAGATAGCTTACATCGGGATTTTTTTCAAGAGCTTCTGCAAGAACATTGTTCCAAGTGTATCCGACGGCTGATTGTGTGTCGGAATCAGTTCTGGTGTCCTCCGAAATCTGAATATCACCTATAACAAGAACCTTGTGATTTGTGAATGATTTTGTTTCGTATTTGCAGATTTCGCTCCATTCTTTGCCTGTATGCCATTGATAATAATATGTTGTGTTTTGTTCGAGGTCTGTGATTGTTACTCTGCAGACAACCTGAGAATCTTTTTCGGCAGCTGTTGTTTCACCTTTGAATTCTTTAAAGTCAGTCATATCTTCATTTTTTGAAAGTCTGACTGTGGCAACAGCTTCTGATTTTTCGGAATGCCAGCAAAGGCTGACCTGAGTTTCGTTTTCTCCGACACAAAGCATCGGAAGATTATTATAAGGATATTGTGAATTATAAAGCATGTCCCATTCGTCCTTTGTGAGTCTTGGTCGATTGAAGCCTGCAAATGCTAAAATATTAGCAGAAAACACTAGTGAAAATATAAGGAATATTGCGATTAATTTTTTCATCTTCAAACTCCTTTATTTTGCAGGGCAATGATTTGTTGCAACAATGTCAATTCCTGTATTCAGAATATTTTTTACAAGGATATCTCCAAGTTTAACAGGTGCATCAACGGATGTTGAATTGATGATATCCATGCATTTCATAATGATTTCTTTCGGGAGTGCACCTGCAGACTTGCAAGGCACAACATTATAAACACCGCCGTTTACTTTTACTGTTGATGCAAGACTTCTGACGGGATTTGTGCATTCTGTTCTTGCGTAAGCATCTCCGCGTTTGCAGGTGTTACCTGTTACAGAAAGAATTTCGCCGTTATCTGCAATATCAACTGTTACACCGCAACCCATAGGGCAGGCTACACAAATAATATTCTTCTGCATATATCACACCTCCACAGAAATCTCAATTCTTCCGCCTGCGGCAAAATTCTTGAGCATATCATTTTTAAGAAGAACATCTTCCATTTCACCGGGAGCAAGTCTCGGTCTTTTCTTTGAAATAATTTCTTCGCCATTGTATTTTACAACAATCTTAGCGTTTTTATAAACTTGTCCGACTCTGAAATAAAGTTTTACATCGCCCTCATTTTTGATGTTAACCTTTTGCGGAACAATATAACGAACACCGTTAATGCCTTTTGTTTCAATATATTCACCGTCAGATGCTTTGCCGAGAACATATTTTGCGGCACCTTCACCCGCAGTCTGGCTTTCAAGTGTAACATAGTCGACAAGATCATGAACATGAAGAACATTACCGCAAGCAAAAACACCTTTATGCGATGTTTCTCTGTATTCATCAACAACAGCACCGCTTGTGATGGGATCAAGTTCAATTCCGACTGCTCTTGTAAGTTCATTTTCGGGAATAAGACCAACGGAGAGAAGGAGAGTGTCACATTCAATAAAACGCTCTGTTCCCTTGATAGGTCTGCGGTTTTCATCAACATCAGCGATTGTAACTCCGTCAATTCTGCCGTTACCATGTATATCGATAACTGTACAACTGAGATAAAGGGGGATGTTAAAATCGTCAAGACATTGAACAATATTTCTTGTCAGACCGCTTGAATAGGGCATGAGTTCGCATACGCATTTAACTTCTGCACCTTCAAGAGTCATTCGTCTCGCCATAATAAGACCGATGTCGCCCGAGCCGAGAATAACAACTTTTTTACCGGGCATATAGCCGTCTATATTAACATATTTCTGAGCAGTACCTGCACTCATGACGCCTGACGCTCTTGTTCCTGCGATGTTAAGAGCTCCTCTGGGTCTTTCTCGGCATCCCATTGCAAGAATGATTGCTTTTGCCTGAATTTCGAGTAAACCGTCTGTTTTGTTAACTGCATAAACGACATTATTCTCTGTAATTTCAAGAGCCATTGTGTCGGTTTTGTATTCTATCGCTTTTTCGTTTACAAGTGAAATAAATCTGTCTGCATATTCAGGACCTGAAAGTGCTTCACCGAAATAATGAAGACCGAAACCTGTGTGAATACATTGCTCAAGAATACCGCCGAGAGTTTCTGCTCGTTCGAGAATAAGAATGCTGTCAACGCCGCATTCTTTTGCTTTAAGAGCAGCAGCCATGCCTGCAGGGCCGCCGCCGATAACAACTATATCATAATTAAGCATTGTTCACACCTCACTTTGTTCTGCCGTAAAGAATCTTTGATTCTCCGCCGCATTTTGTGATATCATTTATTTCAACATTAAGTTCTCTTGCGAGAAGTTCAACAACTTTTGAACCGCAGAAACCGCCCTGACATCTGCCCATACCTGCTCTTGTTCTTCTTTTGACACCGTCAACGTCTCTTGCGCCTGCAGGAGCGTTGATTGCATCTATAATTTCGCCTTCTGTTATTGTTTCGCAACGGCAGATTATTCTTCCGTAAGCGGGATTCTTTTCAATAAGAGCCTTTCTTTCTTCGTTGCTCATGTGTCTGAAACGAACAGGTTCTTCTCTCTTTTCAATAAAATCGGATTTTATTTCTGCGTTGATTTTTCCAAGAACAATATCCTTGACATATAATGCAATTGCAGGTGCAGATGAAAGACCGGGTGATTCAATACCTGCAACATTGATGAACATATTGTTCTTTTCGCTTGCTTCAATAATAAAATCGTTTCTTGAGCAATGAGCTCTGAGACCTGCGAAGGATGTTATAACTTCACGGGTTGTGAGACAAGGAACGGATTTTTTCGCAATTTCAAGAATTTCAGAGAGTGTGTCTGATGATGTTGCAACGTCGTTTTTATCTTCAATATCAAGTGCGCTCGGGCCAAGAAGAAGATTGCCGTCAACTGTGGGAGTAACAAGTATACCCTTACCCATTTTTGAGGGACATTGGAAAATAGTGTGATTGGCGAGCTTTCCGACTGATTTGTCGCAAAGCATATATTCACCCTTTCTGGGTGTTGTATGAATGGAGGTATCGCCGATAAGAGCGGCTATTTCGTCGCAATATACACCTGCTGCATTAATAACAAGAGATGCTTCTATTGTGTTTTCACCGTTTGAAACAAGGAAGTAATCGTCTGAATATACAATTGATTTTACTTCGAAATTTCTGATAAAGTCTGTTCCGTTAACAACAGCGTTTTCTGCAGCAGCGATTGTGAGTTCATAGGGACAAACAATACCTGCCGAAGGTGCCCAAAGAGCGCCTTTTGCTTCGTTGCTGATGTTCGGTTCTGCTTCACGGAGTTTCTCTGCATCATAAATCTCAAGACCGGGAACGCCGTTGATGTTACCTCTTTCGAGAAGTTCATTGAGAGTTTCTGTTTCTTCATCAGAAAATGCAACAACAAGTGAACCGACAGGCTTGAAAGGAACTGAAAGCGTCTTGCAAAGTTCAGGCATAAGTGCCGTACCTTCAACATTAAGTTTTGCCTTGAGTGAACCGGGTTTTGCATCGAATCCTGCGTGAACAATTGCGCTGTTAGCTTTCGAAGTACCCATTGCCATATCATTGCATTTTTCAATGAGTGCAATTTTAAGGTTGTAGCGGCTGAGTTCTCTTGCAATGAGAGAACCGATAACACCTGCGCCTACAACGGCAACATCATATTTCATTGATAAAACCTCCGTTTGTCTTAAATGCTCATAAAATTATATCACAACTTTTTTTATAAAACAACTATGAATTCAGATAAATTTTAATAAATGTTTATTAATTTATCTATTATATTACATATTAATATTTGTCTTGACATGAAAGAATTAATATGATAAACTCAAAATATAAATTAAAAGATTTTTTGTAACTGACGGAATCAGCAGGATTAACTGCATGGGAGCAAAAAATCTGATAAATGCCGACCGTCTGGGCAGTCTTATCTTGAGGGGTAAGACTGCTTATTATATTTTGAAAGGATATGATAAAAATGATGACTGATATCGAAATTGCTCAGTCCGTGGAAATGAAACCTATTACCGAAATTGCTCAAACAGCAGGGATTGATTCAAAATATCTTGAACAGTACGGTAATTATAAAGCAAAAGTTGACCTCTCTCTTCTCAACGAAAGTGATAAAAAAGACGGTAAACTTATCCTTGTTACCGCTATAACTCCCACACCTGCGGGCGAAGGAAAAACAACAACAACAATCGGTCTTGCCGACGGTCTCAAGAGAATCGGAAAGAATGTTATGGTTGCTCTTCGTGAGCCTTCTCTCGGCCCTGTTTTCGGTGTCAAGGGCGGTGCTGCAGGCGGCGGATATGCTCAGGTTGTTCCTATGGAAGATATCAACCTTCATTTCACAGGCGACTTCCATGCAATCGGTGCTGCAAACAATCTCCTTGCTGCTATGCTTGATAATCACATTTATCAGGGAAATTCACTTAATATTGACCCCAGAAGAATCACCTGGAAGCGTTGCGTTGATATGAATGACAGACAGCTCAGATTTGTTACCGATGGTCTTGGCGGCAGAATCAACGGTGTTCCCAGAGAAGACGGTTATGACATTACTGTTGCATCTGAAATCATGGCAGTTCTTTGCCTTGCAACATCCATTACAGACCTTAAAGAACGCCTCTCAAGAATTATTGTCGGTTATACATATGATGAAATGCCTGTTACTGCAGGTCAGCTCAATGCTGCAGGCGCAATGACTGCACTTCTCAAAGATGCTCTCAAACCCAATCTTGTTCAGACTCTTGAAGGAACTCCTGCACTTGTTCATGGCGGACCTTTCGCAAACATCGCACACGCTTGCAACTCTGTTATGGCAACAAAGCTTGCAATGAAGCTTGGCGATTATGCTATCACAGAAGCAGGATTCGGTGCTGATCTCGGTGCTGAAAAGTTCCTTGACATCAAATGCCGTTATGCCGGACTTACTCCTTCTGCTGTTGTTATTGTTGCAACTATCAGAGCTCTTAAAATGCATGGCGGAGTTCCTAAGACAGAACTTAATTCCGAAAATCTTGAAGCACTTGAAAAGGGTATTCCCAACCTTCTCCGTCATGTTTCAAATATTAAAAATGTATATAAACTTCCCGGTGTTGTTGCTGTTAACAGATTCCCGACCGATACTGATGCAGAAGTTAATCTTATCATTGAAAAATGCAAGGAACTCGGCGTAAATGTTATTCTCTCAAATGTTTGGGCAGAAGGCGGCAAGGGTGGCGAAGAACTTGCCAAAGAAGTTGTAAATCTTTGTGAACAGCCCAACGATTTTACTTTCTCATATGACCTTGACGGTACTATCGAAGAGAAAATTGAAGCTGTTGTCAAGAAGGTATACGGCGGCGACGGAATCAGCGTTCTTCCTGCTGCTAAAAAGCAGATTGCTTCACTTGAAGCTATGGGATTTGCAAATCTTCCTGTTTGCATGGCTAAAACACAGTACAGTTTTTCTGATGATCCCACAAAGCTCGGTGCTCCCGATAATTTCACAGTAACAATCAAAAATGTCAAGATTTCCGCTGGTGCAGGATTTATCGTTGTTCTTACAGGCGATATAATGACTATGCCTGGGCTTCCAAAGCTCCCTGCGGCTGAAAGAATTGATGTTGACGAAAACGGAAAAATTTCAGGACTTTTCTAAAAAAGGAATAAGCCTTCGGGCTTTCGGAATAATATGAGGCTCATAATAGCGTCAAACAATAAACACAAGATAAAAGAGTTCAAAGAAATATTTAAAAATGATACTATTCTATCTTTAAATGATATTGGTTTTAATGAAGATATTGAAGAAACAGGTAAAACTTTTTTTGAAAATGCTTTAATTAAAGCAAAAACAATTCATACTTATTTAAACAGTAAAAATATGAACTATGAAGTTATTGCAGATGATAGCGGACTATGCGTGAATGCTTTAAATGGTGCTCCTGGAGTTTACAGCGCTCGTTATAGCAAGGACCATAACCCTAAA
>JAZRJH010000061.1:0-21403 GCA_045645685.1 Acutalibacteraceae bacterium | reverse complement strand
AAGTTCATGCGGGTTATACCTGTTAAATATTAATTGATGCTTGGGATTCGGGTTTGAAATTAATAAATTTCGCCGCCGAGGATCATATCGTAGGATGCGCCATAGCTTTCTGTAAGGAAGATATGTTCGCCGTCAGCAAGTGAAATCTGGCCGTCACCGTTAATGTCACCTGCTACTGACTTATACTGATCATATGTACCATACATGTTCCAGAACCAGTCAGCCATCCATGCGTCATGGAGTTCGATTTCACCGGCGTCGGAACCACCGAACTGACCGTCACCGTCAATGTCACCACGAGCTACTACCCAGTAGTTCTTGTAAACATTGCCTGATGCATCGAGAACCTGAACAACTGCGCCTGAGCTGTACATACCCTGAGCGTTAGGCATTACATTGAATGTTGCATTTTCAACATTTGCAAATGCATTTGTGATATCAGCATCGCTGTATACACCGTTACCAACAAGAAGGAATGCATCGATGTTTGTGCCGTCAACTGTCTGAACAGCACCAAGATTCATTACGCTCATTTCATCAAGAGCGGGAGCATACCAATACATCCATGTGGGGTCAGCGTAGAGGGTGTTAGTTGTCATTTCGTATGTGGGTTCCTTAGCTGCTGCTGCTTCAAGAGCTGCGAATGTTGCAGCAAGGTTTGTTGCAAGTTCATCGAGGTAGCCGTTGTCAGAAGCACCGAGGTCTCTGTCAACTTCTGTTGCAGCGATGTAAGCTGCTGCGAAGGGAGCGTATGTTTCAACGCTGAATTCTGTCTGAGCTTCTGCATCAAGACCGTATGTTTCAGCAGTTGCTTTTGCAGCTTCGATTGCTGCATCAAGCTTGGAGTAGTCAGCGCATTCTTCAAGGTGCTTCCATGCATAAACAAGCTCTGTTGTTGCTGTGTTAACCATTGAGGGAGAGATATCAGCGCCGGGAGCAAGAACTTCTTCTGCAAATGCTTCTGCATGCTGATATGCCTTGAGTGAATCTTCTGTATACTTGCTTTCTGTGCCTGCTGCAACAGCGTTACCGCAGTCTTCATAAACGATTGCAAGCTTGGAAGTGTTGGGTTCAAGTGCAATAAGTCTGCCGCCCATGAGATCGATCATGTGGATAGCATAGAGTGATTCGATGGAGTTGATGGGAGTAATGTTTTCAACAGCTTCTTCATATGCTGCGATGCTTGCTGCACGTGCATCAAGTTCTTCCTGTGAGGGTTCGTAACCAACGCCGTAGATGTCTTCATCTGTGAAGGGAGCCATTACGAATACTTCCTGTGAGTTGATGAGATCTGCAACACGGCCTCTTGCATCCTTATATCTGTTATAAGTGTGAGGAACGTAGTCGCGCATACCGAAGTATACATATTCATCTTCGTAGTACTTGAAATCGTATCTGTAGGGATAGCCTGCATCGTCATATCTGATCTCGTAGTTGAGACCGCTCTTTTCGTTGTAAGCATCCTTAAGAGCCTTTGTGCCTTCGTTAAGAGCGTAGAATTCGAGTTCTTCGATCTTAGCGTCAAGAGCATCCTTGTACTGTTCGTACTTATTCTTGTAACCTGCTTCTGTAGCAGCGATGTCAGCTTCGAATGTAGCTGAGGTCTTGGGCTTAAGAACGAACTTAGCGATATCCTTAAGGAGAGCGATGTATTCGTCGTAAACGATTGAGCCCTGACCTTCGTAGTCAAAAATGTTATAAGCTGACTTCTGACGGTTAGCCATGATAGCTCTGTTGAATGCGCCTTCAAGGCCGAAGTCGTCATAAAGGTGGATTGCAAGAGGAACATTTACGTTTGCACCGCCAACGTTAACTGTTGCTGCGATGTTGTAAAGACCGTCTTCAATACCGCCGTTGTTGAGGAGGTTGCCATCTTCGTCTGTTGCGATGATGGGTTCGCCTGTTTCTTCGTCATAGAGAGTGTTGCCATCTTCGTCTACTGCGTAGATGTATTCAAATCTCTCATAATATGTTTCGTTGCCTTCGTCGTCAACGCCGTTAACAGCTGTTGCGAAGGGAGTAAGGAAGTAAGTACCGCCGGTACCTTCAAGCTTAGTTGTGATAGCATCTGTATCTGTGTTAACTGTTGCGAAAGGAGCACCTGAAACAGCTGTAACTGTTGCTGTTGATTCTGTGCCGCCTTCGTTATCAACAACGCGGATCATCTTGCTGTCGAAATCGTCAAGATCGTCGCCGCCATCAAGGTATGTAACAGCTTCGTATCTGATCTTACGATCGTTGCCTGCATCAAGTTCTGTTTCGAAAGCATCGTCATCTTCTGAAACTGAACCAACATAAGCGTATACGCTCTTTGAAAGGATTGTATCGCCTGTGATTGATTGACCGCTTTCACCTTCAACGATGTAGGTAACAGCAAATTCAACAAGGTTACCGGGAGTAAGTGTACCTGTGATAGTTACGTTAGCACTCTGACCGCCGGAAAGTTCTGAACCGGGAGCGATACCCTGAAGGCCGAGACCCTTCATGTCAACGCCTGTTTTACCATCATAGTTATAGATGTTAACAGTCTTAACTACATAGTTGTAAAGGCTATCCTGTGTGAAGTTGCCATACTTATCTGTAAATGCAGTGTTGATACCGCTTGAACCGTTGAATACCTGGAATGTTACGGGAATCTTCTTACCGTCTTCATCAACTTCTTCAGCGATGATTTCGGGGAGATAGATTTCCATTTCTTCGAATTCCTGGTCGTCACTGAGACCGAGAATCATGCAAACGATGGGAAGAGCTGTCTTAGCGATGTACTTACCTCTGCCTTCAACATTTTCAACACCTGCTGAGTTTGTGAATGTTGATGCACCAAGTGAACCGAGAAGGTCGAAGAGCATGTTAGCGAGTTTGTCGTTCTGAACAACTGCGTCAAGTGTGCCGAGGTTGTTGAATACGTTGGGGAAGAGAAGGTCGAATACGTTTTCAAGAAGGTCAACAATGATCTGAACACCGTTCTTTGTTGCGAATGATCCGCCTTCATTTCTTTCGAAGATTACTGCAAAGTTTGTTGCATCGAGGCAGTAGAGAGGCTTGAGAAGGTAATCAAAGATGAGTGTCTTTGAAACGATCTGTGAACCTGAGATTTCTTCAGCAATCCAAGCATCGTCACCCTTGATGGGAATGATGTTACTGATGATTGTGTCGATATCTGTCCATACTTCGTCAATTGTGGGTTCTTCTTTATCATCTGAATTGAATTCGAAGGGAAGGATAGCTGTGTAAGTCTGGAATGCCCAGTGTGCAGCCTTTGTAAGAGTTGCTTCGTAGCTGCCGTTATCACCCTGGTAGGGAAGAAGTCCCTCGTCGGGATTCATGTCAAAGCCCTGGTTGAGGTTGTAAACAGCGATATCGAAGAGAATGTCGATCATCTTGTCAACAACTGCTGCATAGTATTCTTCGTCAGCGTTTTCGCCTGTGAAGCTGCTTCTGCTGGGCTTGGTGTATGTAAGCTGGGGAATATCCTGATATGCAAGCTGTTCAACAGCTCTGTAAGCAACGTCAGCAACTGTATCGTATTCTTCACCGATGTAGATATAGTCAACTGAGTTGTTAAGGATTTCTCTCATAACAAGAGCAACGATCTGCTGCTTGTTATCCATGTCAGCGATTTCCTTAGCTGAGGGGATTTCTGATCTCTTGTTGAAGAAAAGATTATCTGTTACGAAAACAACGAACTTACCAACTTCAGCGATGTTGTCGAAAAGTTTTTCGTTGCCGCCTTCGTAATCCCATGTCCAAGTAAGAGTTACGCCGTCTCTTGTGTATGTCTTTTCAGCGATGATTTCAAGGAACTGACCAAGAATTGTGTTGAGATTTTCAACAAGTGTTTCGCCTTCGGGAATTGTTACCTTGGGCATTCTTGCTGTGCCGTCTGCAAGAGCTTCGTGCTTGAAGAGCTCGGAGATCTCTGTAAGGTCAGCTTCGTTTGCAATGTAGCCGTGGTAGTCGGGATCGTAGCTGGGGTTGTCGATCCATGTCTGAGTAGCTTCGTCCCACTTTGTTCTCTGTGTCTTTGTTTCATCAAATGTGTAACCGCAGAGTTCAAGAACCCAGTCAACTGTGTCTCTTGTGATAACGGGAACGAGAAGGTAGTTATATGCCTGCTGCATAAGTTCTTCGATGAATTCATAACCTGTTCTGTTGGTTGTGATATCAACGATACCTACGTCAGCTGCGGGAGCTGCTGATCCTGCTGCAACTCTTGTTGCGCCGCCGAGACCAACTGTTACCCAATCATCGGGATGAACCCATGCATAGTAGTCATAAGCAGTTGTGTTGATGGGCTGATCAACAACGCTGTTGCCAGCTGCATCTTCCCATGCATAGCTGCCCTTCATGATTACGCTGCACTTGTTGTCAAGGAGATCGTCGATCTGCTTCCATTCACCGAGTACCATTTCGGTAAGGAGAGCCTGACCGAGATTAAGGATACCGTTGTTGTTATCCTTGTACTTTGCAGGAACAGAATCGATGTTCATAACATCGAAGTAATCAAATTCTTTGCCTTCTTCGGTAAGACCGTAAACTATACCGATAGCAAGTTCTCTTACATTAAAGATATAGTCAGCAATAAGTCCATCAAGGAGACCTGCGCTGAGGGGGTTGTTGGGGTCATTAGCAACATACTTCTTAACGATGGGTCTGAGACCAGCAACGAGATCGAGTAAGTCGTAAATGATTTCAAGGTCATCAACACCATTGTTACCGTTTGCATCTTCTCTACGGTCGCCCATGATGGGAGAAACGATGTTGGGAAGAATAACAAGGTCACCGAGCATATCAAGAAGAACACCGCCTGTTGCGATGAACTGCTCAACGCTGATGATTGTAGCGTTAATGCTTGTAATGTCAAGATAGAGAAGACCGAAAAGGTCGAGCTCTAACTGTTCTTTAGCCAGCATACGGTCAACTTCGTCAAGACCCATTGATGCATACTGTTCGAGTGTGAACACGGGCTTGTCAACGTCGTCATAGCTGCCATTGATTGCTTCGCCCTTATACTGCTGATATGCGCTACCCATTACGGAGAAAGAACCGATGAGCATCACAAAAGCCATAAGGATTGAGAGAATGCGGATTGACTTTTTCAAATTGTACACCTCCAAAAAAATTTGAACAAAATAGTAGGGCTTGGATAAATAATTTTGCTTTGCACAGGCCATAAAACCAATGCTTCTGACCAGCCTCCTTGATGATTTCGCTCCGCCCGGTAACGCCGTTACCGGCGCAAGCGATAAGCCAGAATCACAGAATTTTTATCCATTGCAGTTCTGCATCGGCACCCGAATATTAATGAAAATATTACAAGTACAAACACAAAACCACTATATGGTCATAATAACTATACCTAAATTCTTTCTCAAAGTCAACGATTTTCAAAAATCATTTAATAATTTGTTAATGTTGAACAATACACCAAACTTAAAATTAGGCAATGTGACAACCGCTCGGAATATCACCTTTTTTGATTCTTTTGGAGAAGAAATACAAAATTTTGTAAAGCAATTTTTCTTTACATACAGACTTGTTTTTGTATGCTTTGAAAAAGCACCAAAAACTGCCTCTGCAAGGCACTATATATAAAATGTATAGTAATATGTCATGTTTTTGGCTCATTTATTATTCTGAAAGTGAACTTTTTGAGCATCTGTAAAGTTCTGTACCTTTTCAGAAGAGCGGATTTTTTTGAAAAATGCTCAATTTTCTGTATTTTTGAATATTTTCAGCCTGATTTCATGAGATTTCAGGCATTTCAAGCAATAAAATCCATCTTGTTTTTGATGATTTTTTCAAAAAATTACCCGACTTTTTCAGGTTTTCTTTTTGAATGTGTAAAGTTTATCCGCTTTACAAATTTGCTTAAAATCAACAAAACTTGCAGACAGGAGATTTGTTGATATATAAGGACTTTCAGCGTTTGGTATGTAAATACAATGCACTCTGTAAAGTTTTACAACTTTACAAAGTGCGCAAATTTTATTAAATCGGTTACGGCTTGATTTCAATGCTTTCATCTTTGATTTTTTGAAATTTATCGTTTTTATTATCTTCTGAATCAAAAACGACTGTTCCTCCACCGATTCCAAGCATCAATTCGCAGCTTTCTTCATGCATGACAGTTTCTATCGTCTGTAAAAGAGAGCTTTTTTGACTTTCGGGCAGATTATTGTATATAATCAGCGTGTTTTTTATCCCGCAATTCCGAAGAGTTTTATTAAATACAATAAGCGGTTTAACTTCTTCAATCTGATCTGCGGTATTTATTTCTTTCAGAAGAGCAGGATATTTATCAGACTCAATCCCTGATTTTATAATTTCGGGAATAAACTTATCAGCCAATGCACGCTGATACTCATCTTTCCAAAACGGATTGACCGCCTTTTCATATTTGAGTTTTTGGTTTTTTACATATTCAAATGAATTTATTGCATCCTCTTCCGTGATATCCACAGAAAAAACTGCGACACTTTTTTCACTGTTTTCATTAATAATACCGCTTTTTACAAATACACCGTTCTTATTTGAGATGCTATCCCGAAGACTCGGTTTATCGGATTTAATCAGAATTATGCAGTTTACCTTTCGAAGAATAAATATCTCCGAATACGATTTTGTTTTTTTGTTTCTGAATCTTATACAGTCTTTTTCGGCTTTCACCTGCATATCTTTTTCACAAAAATCCATATCAATTATATTTCCTGCTTCTTCTCCGTCGAGAATCAGTTTGTTTTTTCCGCTGTCGCTTATACATAAAGTCATTCTGCCGTTTGAAAAAACATAAAATATCGGTTCGGATTCATCGGGAGAATACCATAAAGACCTGTTGACAGAAAACCGTTCTCTGACAGGCGGAATAACAGTATCCGATACAATATCTTTGAACCTGTCGTTTGATTGAACTGTCTTTTCTTCAAGAAGAGTTTCCGCACCCTTCATGAATTTTTCGCTCATGAACCTTGTTTGCATACATTTTTTGTTAAGCAAATTATCAACCGAGAGAAAACTCATGGCAAGATGATGAACCATAAACGAGTTTACAACAGAAAATCTGCCGTTATTTCTGCCCTTTGTGAAATCTACAGCTTCATAAAACCCGTATTTGCCCTTTGCGCCAAGTTTTTCAAGCCTTTTCAGGTTGCTGATTGACAGTTGCGGAGCAATATTCAATGTAAGAAATGAAGAATAGGGTGAAATAACGTTTTCCTTGTCCAATCCTCTTTTAAGTCCGAGTTTCTGAACACCGTGCGCCTTATATTGATAATTAAGCTCACCGTCAAACGAATAAAAAGCACTTTCAGAAATACCGAACGGATTTTTTCCTGCTTTTTTTCTTTGTTGTTGCAAACAGAATTTCAGAGCTTCATTGCTCAGACTTCCTTCGGGAGACGGAAGAAAGATGTTTGCCATGAAATATTCAAACATTGTTCCCGTCCATGACGCAAGACCCGAATATCTTCCGCCTGCAACAAACGGTCGGTCAAGCGAGTTCCAATGATTCTTCGGCACAAATTTTCTTGCAACAGCAAGATAAGCGGTCATTCTGATTTCACTCATGTATAAATCATAGCAACTCTCGGTTTTTTCACCGCTGTCGGGATTGATTCCGATATGAAAAAGCCTTCTTCGGCGGTTATACATAATCCCGATATCGGTTGATGAAATTATTTTCTCTGCCCTTTCGACGATTATTTTGAGTTTTTCGCACTCATGCGCATATTCTGTTACCCCCTGCTTAACGGCGGTGAGACAACAAAGAAAATTACCGCTGTCAACGGCAGAAACAAATCTCGGAGAAAGAGTTTCAAGATTTGAAATATCATACCAATTCAGAAGATTTCCTTTGTATTTTTCAAGTTTTTCAACGCTTCCGAGACTTAAATCAAGGCGTTCATACAATTCCTGCGAAGATATGAATCCGAAATCTCTTGCCGCAAGAAAAGAAACAAGCATAAGCCCGATATTGGTTGGTGATGTTCGCCTTGCTAATGCTCTGTGGGGAGCAAACTGAATATTATCGGGCGGCAGAAAATTATTTTCTTTTGTGCATAAATCTTCAAAATACTTCCACATTGCCGATGCTTCTGACATGAGATAATCCCTTTGCGATTTGGAAATATCGGGTTTTCTGTTTTTAATCGGTGAACCTGCAAAAAATGTTATGGGAATATCGCCAAGAATGATGATTCCGAGCAATCTGTGAATCGACAGACCAAAAACAATCAGAACAGCCGAAGCAACAAGTGCAGGAAAGCACGAAACGGGCAAAATAATCGGATTTTTGTTCTTCTCCGAACCCGAAACACTCCATTCAAGCAGGTAATCACCGCTCAAAAGCATTCTCCACAACGCTTTTGATATTGCATCAAAACACACAAAGCTCTCCCTTGCGGCATAAGACAAAGCAAAAAATCCACGGCTGAAGCATCCGAGTGATTCGGGGAGCTTTCCGGAATAATAAAGTCCTGTAAAAGATTTTGCTCCAAAATTAATAAAAGCGTTGATTCCGTCAAAAACATCCGATGAGCAAAGAGAAAACGCAGCAACAATTGCCGCAGCAACACCTGCATAGCTGTGATAAAAAGCCGAGCCTATAATAACCCCAAGACAAATTACAGGAGTAATACTTCGCCTTAAATTATCAAAAATCTTGTATCTTGAAACAAATCCGAGCGGATTTTTGCCGAAAATGAAGCCTGCATTCTGCCAATCTCCCCGCACCCATCGATGCATTCTTTTGAAATAAGCATCCGGTGAAGCAGAAAAATCTTCAATCATCTGAACCTGCGGAACAAAACCCGTGCGAAGATATTCCCCTTCGATTATATCGTGGCTCAGAACTTTTTCTTTTGGCAAGCAATTATCGAGTATTTCATGATATGCATCCACATTTATCAGACCTTTTCCGCAAAAAATGCTCTCGCCGAAAAGAGCCTGATAACGCTCGGATGATTTTTCGTCATATACGGAAATCCCCATGCTTCCCGACATCACATTGCCGAAAAATGTTCTTGCGGAGTCAAGGCTTGTCTGCATTTTCGGGGCAAGAATACCATATCCCGAAACAACCTTGCCGTTTCTGATAATCGGTTTGTTGACAGGATGCTCCGCAACGGCTATCAGATTCCTGACTGAATCAAAAACGGGTCTTGTGTCAGAATCGAGAATGATAATATATTTTGATTCTTTCAGCCTTGCAATGTCTCCGTTTACGGACAAAAAATCCTTATCATTCCCTTTTATACACCTTATCAGGTCTCTTATTGCTCCCCTTTTACGCTCTTTTCCGATAAATTCATTCTGCGTTTCGGAATATGATCTGGGTCTGACTGCAGAAACAAATCCGCCGCCGTATTTTTGGTTGAGAACATCAATTGTTTCGTTCAGGGCATTCAGAATATATTTGTCTTCGGATTTTCTCGGCATATCCGCCGCCTTGAAATCAGCAAGGCAACAAACACCGATATTTTCGGATGCATTGCTGAGATAAATGCGCTCAATTTTTTCTCCGATTTCAGATATCTTATCCGCCGACGGTAAAATAACGGATAAGACCATCATTGCTTTGACATCAGATACGATTTTGCTTTCGGCATCAAGCGAAAGAAGACTTTCAGAGCGTATATTTCTCACCGACGCTCTTTCTATAGGATACCGAAGTATTTCCCACATCGGAAGATACAGAAAAATTGAAAACAGCCATTCGCCGCTTATGATTCCAAAGAAAAGACATACAATTGCAGGGATCAGAATTTCCGCCGCAATGCAGAAAATTCCGTATTTTTTGCTTTTTACACTTGAGAAAAGATAATCCCCGATGTGGCAACATTTTTCTTTTGATTTTTTCAGAATATCTGCGGCAAAATCAGGCTCGGTTTTATTGATTTTTGCAGCAAGAACAGCAGTTTTTCTTCTGTATCTTGCTTTTGTTTCATATGAAAGAAATGAATAAAATCCTGACGGGTCATAGGCAAGGATTTTTTCTGCAGAAAAGAGTTTTTCCGATATATAATCAAAGTCGGTTTCTCTCATTTTCTGAAGTGATTTAACGCAGTTCAGGGATTTTTCCGTATTGTTCTCATCAAGAGAATTTGCAAAGCAATGAATAACAGCGCAGGTTATTGCAAGCGGCAGATACTCAACACTTCTGCCGCTCATATTCTCCGAAAAAAATCCGACAATGCCTTCCGAATCGGGAAGCATTCCGCCATCACATAATCTTGTGCATTTTTCAAAAAGCTCCGAAATAAAATCGGCATTATTGAGCCGTTTTTCCGCCTTTCGGCAATCATTTATCGTTTGCTTTATGCACCTTTCAAGCATAGGAAAATGCTCACGAAATATTTCGTCGGAATCATTCTTTCCGTCAGCATGATTCATGAGAATTTTTCTGTCTGCTTTCATTGTTTTATAAAGACTGCGTTTCATCTGTTGACCCCTTATTTCCGAATATATCTGACCGCAATCACACAGCAAGCTGCAACGGCGGCAGAAATTGTTACTTTTCTGATTACATCAATTGCTTTTACCGTTTTCACCGCCGTGTTCACAACTCTGATGGCACTTGTTATTTCGTTCAATTTTCACACCCCCGTGAGAAGAACTCCGTGAGCAATTGACGGAATGGATTCGCTCTGAAGAGAAGAAACGCTCGACATAAGCGCACCTGTTCCTACAAACAAAACTTTTTTCAGCTCACCGTTTTCAAATCTTTTCAATATATCCGAGCAAAGCACCGCACCGCTGCATCCGCAGCCCGATCCGCCTGCACCGACATCCTTTTGCTTTTCGATATCATAAATCATAATACCGCAATCGTTATGAACTGCCGAAATATCAATGTTTTCTTGCTTTACCATAAGCTCGCAAAGAAGTTCAGAGCCAACTGCACCAAGGTCACCCGTAAGAATAAGATCATAATCTTCAGGCTTTGAGTTTGTGTCCGAAAGAAAATCCGCAATTGTTCGGCAAGCGGCAGGTGCCATTGCGGCGCCCATATTGTTGGGGTCTTTGATTCCGTAGTCCTGAATTCTGCCGATTATGACTTTTTCAATCCCGACCTTTGCCTGAACATCGGATATCACAACCGCACCCGAAGCTGTTGCAGTCCATTGCGAAGTCGGAGTCCGCTGACCGCCGTATTCAAGCGGCATTCTGAACTGTTTCTCTGCAGAGCAGAAATGCGACGATGTTGATGCGACTGCCTTTTTGACCGTTTTTGAATCGACCATGATTGATGCCATTGCCATAGACAAAGCCATCGTGGAACAAGCGCCGTACATCCCTGCAAACGGAATTCCAAGCTCTCTTATTCCGAAGGTTGTGCCTATGCATTGATTGAGCAAATCGCCTGCAAATATAATGTCGATATCGGAAGGCGCAAATCCTGCCTTGTTTATTGCCAATGTTACAGCGTCTCCGTGAATAATGCTCTCTGCCTTTTCCCATGATTTTTCGCCCGCACTTGCGTCTTCATATATGCGGTCAAACTTACCCTTTAACGGACCTTCCGACTCTTTCTTGCCGACCACGGAAGCATATCCTGCAATTTGTGGCATGCTTGCGAGTTCAAGTGTGTATTTTCCTTGCCTTATCGGCATAAAATCACCCCAAGTTATATTTGGCAATATTATCTGCAAAAATGCCCGATATATGCAAAAAACCGTCCCAAAGGACGGTTAATGCTATGTCATAATTCAATTTTCCATTTCTGCTGAAGAATGTTGCAGGGTTTATCTTCGGAATCGGTTGCATAGAAAATGGTGAGCAGATTTCCGTCGGGAAGCTCAACGGTTGAAGGATATCCGATGTCATCACTTGCCGTGTTTTCATAAATACGGATATCCTTTTCCCAGCTTTCGCCGTTATCAGAACTTATCATTGCCATAATTCCGTAGGGCTGTTTTCTTCTTCCGTAGGTTGAAAGAATCACGCCCGAGCTGAGTTGAATAAGATGCGGCGGCGCTCCGCCCGTTTTGTCGAGAATCATTTCGGGTGCAGACCATGTTTTTCCGCCGTCATCGGACACACTCTGAAAAACGGTGAAAAACTCTTCTTCTCCGCCCTCAAAAAGCACTATGTTTTCGCCCCTTATCTGGCAAATAAGTCTGCCGTTATCAAGTTCAATAAGATGCGGTTCATTGAGAACAACTCTTTTATCCGATGCTGTGATTTTGCCGACAAGCTCGGTTTCGCCGCTTTCTGTGTTAAGCCGACGAACCTCGATACCTGCAAAGATATCGTCAAATCTTGTTCCTGCCCACAAAACCGTGCCGTCACGAAGCTCCGTGGGGCCGTGCGGTGATGTTATGGGAGAATGACGGATTTCGCCGAATGTCATTCCGCAATCGTTGCTTATTCTGAAAAGTGCGCCAAGATATTCTTCTTCGTCTTCCTTTGTGATTGTGTCAATATATCTCTGCACATAGTCATTATCCTGATTATATTCTCTTTGCATTTCCGCTGAGTTATTAAAAGAAGTGATGATAAGGCCCTTTTCTCCGAATGTGCAAAGACCTGCATCTCTGTCATCCAGCGGAGTATCAATCACGGGCGCAGGAAAAGTATATGTTTCGCCGTTGTCATAGCTGTAGGAAATAACGGATTTTCCGAAAGGACAAACATGCTCAAGCCTGAAGCCCGATGCACCGACGGCAATTTTTCCGTCCTGAAGACGTTTTGCGGTTGGCCATGCAAAATAAGCGTGGTGACTGTTGGGATTTGACATTATTGTTTTGGGTTTTCCGATAAGCTCAATTTTCATTCTGCACCTCCGCCTGCTGATTTTTATATATCTTTTTTGCCTGAAAAAATGCAAGAACAATACAAATAAAGGAATATATCGAGAAAATCAGATATGTTGTCATTTCGGGACTTTCGCCGAGAATCTGAACATAAAGCGCAATGCCGATTATTCCGTTGATAACCATAAGGAAGGTATATTCAACAAAAGCGAACATCGTCAGGAAATAAATCACTATTCCGATTATATTAGTGATGCTGTCAAGAAAAACATATTGCGAGCCGATAAGCGGAAGTACTATCCACATTATAACAAGCGTTGCAACACAGCCGACAGCAAGCAGGATTCTCTGTTTTGCGGTCAGTTTGCGGAGCACGGTTGAATGTTTCCATTTGTTCTTGTTCCAGCGTAAAAATGTGAGAAGCTGAATCGGAAAAGAGAAAAGTACCGCCGAAAAAAGTGAGCCGTAAAGTCCGTAATAAAAGTAAACCGCTCCGTAAAGCAACGAATTAAGACTTCCGACAAGATTTGCATAGCGGTTGACCCTTGACTGGAGCATACCGACCACCAAGGAATTATAAAGCGGAAGTATATTCAGAAAACTCTGACGAAAATATATTCCTGCCGCAGTAATTGAAACCGCCGTGATACCCATAAGCGCAAAAACAAAAATATCCTTTTCAGACAAGGATTTGCTTTTGAGTTCAGACATTTTTATCCCCTCCTTTAGAGTGGCGAGAGTGATCCGAACTGTGTTTTTTATCGGATGATTTTCGCCTTTTCTTCGTTAAAATACTCGCAAATCCGTCAAGGATTTGCTGCGTTTTGTGCCTTGACAAGCCAAAAATCCTTACGATAAAAAATCTCCGACCTGAAAGTGAAAGATTTTAAAATGATTTTTGGCGATTGAGTGAGCAGGAAGGCTGACGCCTTTCAATCACGAAACGCCGAAAAGCGTTGAAAAGAATCGCTTTCAGGCATAGTTCGGATTGCTCCCGTCACTCTATACATGATTCATTATATACACAACTGATACAATTTTCAATATCCGACCAATAAAAAAGCAGAGAGAATCCAATCTCTCTGCTTTGATATAACAAAACGATTATGCCACCTGATTTATACTTGCGCCGCCGTTGACGAGAGTAAGAACAGGTTCTTCTTCAAAAAAATCTTCAACAGCTCTTGACTGTACTCTCGCAGCCATAGCAGCTTTTTCTCTCTGCTTACGGATACGGCGATTGCGAAGATGGATTTTTATTGCTCTTGAAAGCTTGACTTCAAAAGCAACAACCTTCTTTTCGTTAAAAAATCCTATGATAAGCAGCACGACCGCTGCAAATTCCAAAACTGTTCTGATTACTTCTGCAAATGTCATTTTCAAGTCCTCCCTTTCGAACAAATCATAAACATTTGTTCTGTGATTGTTATTATAGCAGGCGAACATTCGTTTGTCAATACAAATGTTCGATTTTTGTTCTTTTTTGTTTTCAACCACATTATACCACAATATATGCGCAATGTCAAACAATTATACCACAACAAGTAGTGTGTGACTTTAAAATTTTGTCTGCATTTTCTATGGTTTTTTAACAAAAATCACAAAAATTCTTTTTGTTTTTTCAAAACAGGATTTTGTTCGTCTGTTTCATTGTCTGTATTATAGCAAGACATATGTCCCATAAAACGGACTTTTGAATGATTTGCAAAAGAAAAGAGCCGTTCAGTATGAACAGCTCTTTGTTTTATTTTTTTAGAAATGTCCGCCTCTGATTGCAACAGTAATCTTGTCGCCTTCAAGATATACCCATCCGAGAGCTTCAACAACTTTGTAAAGAAGACGGTGGAACTTTTTGAGAATACCGTCATCGTTATGGTCATCATCGGTTTTGACGATTGTGAGCGAATCGAGAAGCTCGCTGTTATCGCCGCGCATGGTTTTTATTTCCATTGAGTCGCCTTTGAATTCAAGAGTTGTGTATGTTGTAACATCGTTCTTTCCGAAGCTGTATGCAACATAAGGAAGATTCAGGAATTCATATTCTTCAAAGCTGCCGTGGTCGCAGACTGCATTTGTGTTAAGATAAACCGTTCCGAGAGGGTCTGTGTAGGTTTTTCCGCTCTTTGCAGCGCCGATAGTCATGCTTTCATACATGAAGTGTGAACGGCCCTGAATGTGGCTGTGGCCTGTGAGAACAAGGTCAACATCATATGTATCAAAAATCGGGGTAAAAACAGCATTGAGAAGAATCTGTGTTTCCGTACTGAATCCGCAGAACGAAGGACCGAACAAAGCCTGATGCATAACACCGATTCGCCACTTTGCATCGGAATTCTTTTCAACAGCTTCTTTTGCCATTGCCATATGGTCTGCCGCTGATGCCGATGTTGCATCAAAAACAAGATAGAGAACATCACCGTAGCGGAACCAGAAGTCTCTGTCAAGACCTTCAAAATATTTGCCGTAGAATTCGTTGGGCATATTTGTGAAATAATTATAAGCCATGCCCTTCTTGTCATGATTACCGATTGCAAGAGCCATGGGAAGGCTTCTTACGCCCGCAGGCATGAGAAGAGTCTGCCATTCATCGGCTGTTTTGCCGGTTGATGTGTTGTCGCCGGGAGAAACAAGATAGCTGACATCGGGATTATCCTGAAGTGCCTTTGCGAGAACATTGTTCCAATTATATCCTACATCGGACTGTACGCTTGATTCTTCGGACTGACCACCAATCTGAATATCACCGATAACGAGTGCCTTATGGTCGGTAAAAGACTTGGTTTCGTATTTATAAGCCTTACTCCAGCCGTTATCCGAATACCATTTATAATAATAGGTTGTGTTTTCTTCAAGACCGTCAACGGTTACACGGCAAACAACCTGCTCGTCATTTTCAG
The DNA here is from genome assembly GCA_045645685.1 of Acutalibacteraceae bacterium. Lineage (GTDB taxonomy): Bacteria > Bacillota > Clostridia > Oscillospirales > Acutalibacteraceae > CAG-177. The sequence goes on along the minus strand of JAZRJH010000061.1, from coordinate 5,754 downwards.
CTTCGGTTGTGACGCCCTTGAATTCTTTATATCCGCTCATAGTCTTGCTTTTAGCAAGGCGGACTTTTGGCTGTGCTTTGTCTTTGTCTGCATGCCACACAAGGCTGACGGAATTTTCGTCCGAGCCGACGCAAAGCATGGGAAGGGTGTTTTCATCGCAATAATCGTCATAAAGCTCATCCCATTCTTCTCTTTCAAGAATCGGAGCGTCAAATGCTGCATTTGCAACAAAAGATGCCTGCATAACCATAATAAAAGCCATGACAAGGGAAAGAATCTTAATTGTTTTTTTCATATTTACTCCTCCTTTTTGTTTATTTTATCACAACTTTTTATTTCCGTAAAGAGAATTTTAAATGTCTGCGCATCGATAAAGATATAATAATCACAATTTTCGTAACTGCATTCGGTCAAAATGCAAAGAATTTCTTTTCCGGTTATTTTTTTCAAACAATATCGACTGCCTGAAAACGTTACATTTTCAGGCAGATATCCGCTGATATCGGGCAGATTTTCCGGCGAAAAAACATCTTTTCTGTAGTTTTTCAGATACTCACCCGAATCCATATAGGTCAACGCACCGCTCGAAAGACAGATGTCGGCATATATGGGGCAGGTCATCAGCAACACACCGTTGACTTCGGGATAAAATAAAAAAGAGGCTGTGAACTGACTTTTTTCACGCCCCGATGCGGATATGTTTTTATATCCGCATTCCGCAAGATATTCAATTGCGGCATTTTCTGCTTCTTCAAGACTAAGCCTTGCAGACTTGCACGGCATAGGATTTATGATTTTACAAATTTCTCCCGATTTTGCAACATTCACAAGAGTATCTCCGTGGCAAAAAGAATAGCAATCTGATTCATTCTTGTTTTTTCTCCACAAAGACGGATTAAGTCCCACAGCTTCGCCTGCAGTTTTCATTGCGGTTTCTTCCGTCACTTCTTCGGAATAATATGCTTTCTCGTTTGCCGAAGCAGGTGCCGCCGCATGGAAAAGCTCCTTCTCGTCACCGTTTGAATAGTCAACAAAATCTTCAAAATACGGTTTTTCTTCATTCTGATAAACACTTCCGTATTCCGTGAGAGAATATGCACCGTTTATCACCGCCGACGATACATCGTTCAGATGATAATAAACTTCACGGGCATATTCCGAAAGATAGATTGCAATTTTTCTTTTTTCGCTTGTACCCGTAAAATTCTGCATAAATTTATCGAGCGCGTCAAGATAATCTCTGATATTTTTCACCTTTTTATCGTTGAAACCGTTAAGGCAGCTTTTAGCCCCCATGATTCTTGCTTCAACATAAGATGAGCTGTCCGAAAAAGAATTTTCGGTTGACACGGCAAGCAATCGCAGTCCTGCGCTTATATCGCGGAAATATTCGCTCATTGACCCGAGATTTGCCATTCTCACCTTGCCGAGAGTTTCTTCATAACCTGCCTTTGCACGCTGAGAAAACAGCCCTGAAGCCGCAACAACAACACACACCGCAACAAGGTATGCTATCACCCTTATAAAACATCTTCTTTTTATTGACAAAAAATCACCCTGCTTTCACTATAAAGTGTGCAGAGTGATTCGGTTTTTATGCAAGACAAAATCATTTGATAACACGGCATTTTCTGACACCGTAATATTCAAAACAATTTATCGCATTTTTATCGATAATTTCGCCGCATACCGCAATCGGAATTGCAGGCGGACAATTTATTGCCGCAGAAGCCAGTATTCTGCCTTCGCACTGATAAATATCAATTTCTTCCGATGCACAAAACATTGCATTTCTGACGGAAAGTGCTTTTTCGGGTTTTGTCATAATCGGCGGTGCAAGTGTTATTTTTTCTTTTTTCTCGAGAGAAAGAAGAATTTTTTCAAGTCTGCCGATATCATCTTCGGATATTTCGGGAGTGAACATCATAACCACATAATCGGGGTCTGAAAATTCACATTCAATTCCGTTTTCGGAAAGAATATCCGCAATTTCTTCGCCCGTATATCCTATATTTTTGGCAGACAAAGCAATCTTCATCGGTTCATTTCCGATAATGTCATATCCGTAATTGCCGAGTGATTTCTTCATATCCGAGATTTTTTTGGCATAGTATTCCAGCTTTTCGCAATAGCCGTCGGAAATATATCTGTTAGCCATATCAAGCGACTGCATTATGATATATGACGGGCTTGTTGAAGCAAAAAGCGACATCGCATTCTCGGCATATTCTCCCATCAATCCGGGGGCATTTTCTGAAATATGAAGATATGCACCGCCCGTTAAAACAGGAAGGGTTTTATGCGCCGAATCGCAACAGATATCCGCACCGAGAGAAATCGGATGGATGCTTTCGGGCAAAAAATTGAGATATGCACCGTGGGCATTGTCAACAAGGAGCAATGCACCGTGTTTTTTGCACACATCGGAAAGTCCCCTGATATCCGCGATATTACCGAGATAATCGGGGCTTGTGATATAAACAGCCGTAGGTTTTTCGCTCATATCCGAAAGAAAAGCATCAAGATATTCGGGCGAAATATCGCATGATATTATGTTTTCGCTCTTTTGCGGAAAAATCCATTCTATTTCAAAATCAAGAAGTGCGGCGGCAGTCATGAAAACACGGTGAGCATTTCTGCCTGCGGCAATCAAAGGCTTTCTGCCGTTCGTTTCTGCATGAAGCACGGCAAGATAAAGCATTGCACGGATTGAAAGCGATGAACCTTCGGCTGAATAAATTGTTTTCTTTGCACCGAATAGCTTTGCCGCATTTTCTTCGCTCTCTCTGATTATTCCCTTTGCATCATAAAGTACATCCGCACCGCTGATTTCTGTTATATCGCAACTCTCTATTCCAAGAAAATCCTTTCCTTTGTGACCGGGCATATGCAGACGGAGTTTTTTGCTGTTTTTATATTCAGTTACGAAATCACAAATCGGAGTTTTCATTATTCCCCAACTGCCTTTGCGGCTTCAAGCATTATTGCGCATTCCATACGCTTTCTGAAAAGTTCGCAACCGTATTCATAAATTCCCTTTACCGAACCTGTTGCATGGTAGCCGTTTGCGGCGCAACCGCCCGAGCAATAGAGCTTTGCCCAGCAGTCCTTGCATTCGGGACGCGCATAGACATTGCAGGATTCAAAATCCTTCTGAATTTCGTGATTGTCAACGCCGTTCCAGATATCGCCGAGCTTGAATCTCTCTTCGCCGACGAACTGATGGCAGGGATAGAGATCACCCCAAGGAGTGACAGCCATATACTCCGTACCCGAGCCGCAACCTGAAATTCTCTTGTAGATACAAGGACCGCCCTTGAGATCTATCATATAATGATAGAAGGTAAAGGGTTTGCCTTCTTTATGTTTTTCGAGCATAAGCTCTGCAAGTTTTTCATACTGATCAAGAACAACGGGCAGATCTTCCTGAGTGAGCGCAGAAGGGTCATCGGGTGCACAGACAACGGGTTCCATGCTCAGCTCTGTGAATCCGAGATCAAGCATCTGCTTTATATCTTCAAGAAAATCAGGGTTTGCATGGGTGAATGTGCCTCTCATGTAGTAATTCTTGTTACCCCTTGCTTTGACAAACTTCTGGAATTTGGGAACAATCTTCTCCCAGCTTCCGTTGCCTGCATAGTCAACACGGAAACGGTCATGCACTTCTTTTCTGCCGTCAAGACTGAGAACAACGTTGCTCATCTCACGGTTTGAAAATTCAATAACATCGTCATCAACGAGAACGCCGTTTGTTGTGAGTGTGAAGCGGAAATTCTTGCCTGCCTGCTTTTCAACGCTTCTTGCATATTCAACAAGCTGTTTCACAACATCAAAATTCATAAGGGGTTCGCCGCCGAAGAAGTCAACTTCAAGATTTCTGCGGCTTCCCGAATTTTCAATAAGGAAATCGAGCGCACGCTTACCTACTTCAAAACTCATGATTGCTCTGTCGCCGTGGTAATTACCCTGACTTGCGAAACAATAGGAGCAGTTGAGATTGCAGGTGTGTGCAATGTGAAGACAGAGCGCCTTGATAACACCCGAAGTCTTTTTCTTCAGATCACCCGCCATGGGTTCAAAGGTATCGGGTGTGAAAAGTTTCCCTGCACTGCGAAGTTCTTCAAGCTGTTCAAAACAGCCTTCGATTTCTTCTTTTGTAACATCCTCACGGTCAGGATATTTTGCAAGAATCTTTGCAACGATATCTTCACGGCTTTCGGTTTCATACATTTCGATTATGTCGTAAGCAACTTCGTCAACAACATGAACCGAGCCCGAAAAAATATCGAGAACAATATTCAGACCTCCGAGTTTATAGCAATGTGTCATATATACCACCTATTAAAAATGCCGCCTTGTGGCGGCATTTAAATTATTTGTTTGAGCTTTCGCACTGCTGATTAGCAACACCGCAGCTTGTCTTGCATGCTGACTGGCATGATGTCTGGCATTCGCCGCAGCCGCCCTTCTTTGCGCTTTCGCAAAGGTTCTTTGTTTCAAGAGTCTTAATCTTCATGTCTGTATCCTCCGAAAATTATTTTTTCTTATTATATCATGCAATAATCATGATGTCAATCATTTAATGAGTGATTCGCCGCTCATCTGTGCAGGCTTTTCAACGCCCATAATATCGAGCATTGTGGGAGCGATGTCACAGAGCTTGCCACCTTCCTTAAGCTCGCAGTCGTGACCTACAACAACGAAGGGAACGGGATTTGTTGTGTGAGCTGTGAAGGGTGAACCGTCGGGCTCATACATCTTGTCTGCATTACCGTGGTCAGCTGTGATAAGCATTACGCCGCCCTTTGCTGAAACTGCATCGCAAATCTTGCCAACGCAGGTATCAACAGCTTCAACTGCTGCAACTGCTGCTTCAAACACGCCTGTGTGACCAACCATGTCGCAGTTAGCGTAGTTGAGAATGATAACATCATACTTATCTGTTCCGATAGCTTCGAGAAGTTTTTCTGTTACTTCATATGCGCTCATTTCGGGCTGCATATCATAAGTTGCAACTGCAGGTGACTTAACAAGAATTCTGTCTTCGCCGTCATACTGCTTTTCAACACCGCCGTTGAAGAAGAATGTTACATGAGCATACTTCTCTGTTTCAGCGATTCTGAGCTGAGTCATGCCCTTTGCTGGAAGATATTCGCCGAATGTGTTATCAAGTGTCTGGGGCTTGAATGCAACATGAACATTGGGCATTGTTGCGTCATACTGAGTCATACATACATAGTAAAGATTTTTAATCTGCTCACGCTCAAAGCCGCTGAATTCGCCGTCAACAAAAGCTCTTGTGATTTCTCTTGCTCTGTCGGGGCGGAAATTGAAGAATACAACAGAATCGTTATCTGAAACGGGCTGTGCATCCTTTGAAACTGCGGGAACGATGAATTCATCGGTAACGTCGTTCTTGTATGATTCTTCCATCATTTCGCAACCGCAGTCAAACTTAACGCCTTCGCACTTTGTCATTGCATCATATGCCTTGACAACTCTTTCCCAGCGGTTATCTCTGTCCATTGCATAATATCTGCCGATGATGGTTGCAATCTTACCAACGCGCCGTTGGCGGCGGTTCTTATAAAGGTCTGCAATGAAATCCTTACGCGATGTGGGGGGAACATCTCTGCCGTCCATAAGGCAATGAACAAAAACTTTTTCAACGCGCATATTTTTTGCCATCTTCACAATGCCGTAAAGATGTGTGTTGTGGCTGTGAACACCGCCGTCTGAAAGAAGACCCATAAG
>JAZRJH010000060.1:0-13428 GCA_045645685.1 Acutalibacteraceae bacterium | reverse complement strand
TTGCCGCAGCCGTAGATACCGTGCTGACCCCAGATAACAAGACGGAATTCCTTCATCTTTTCTGCAGTTGCGATACCGATTTCGTTAGTGCCGCAAACCATCCAGGGAAGAACGCCGATACCGTCGGGGAAAACAACCATGCATTCGGTGCACATTTCCCAAAGTGAGTGTGTGAACTTCTTTTCTGAAAGTTCATGAACATATGTCATTGCAAGAGTATTTGTGGGATGGCTGTGCATGATAACTCTGTTTTCGGGATTCTTTGAGAGTCTTGAAATGTGGCTCATAAGATGAGCGGGGAGTTCGGAAGTGGGTCTGCCGCCGTCTTTGTAACCCCAAAGAACTTCTGCTGTTGTTCCGTTTTCTGCAATCTTGATAATACCGAGATTGTTTTCGGGATCATCTTCAACATTCTTGAAATATTTGCCTGTGCCTGTAACGATAAAAATCTTGCCTGCAAGAACGCTTGCATCAAAGCCCATGTCAAAGCTTCTGATGGGAGCGTTGATATCAAGATATTCAGCAACTTCGTCGTTTTCGAGCATAACGCTGATGTTGCCGCCGTTTCTTTCGTCCCAGCCCATGCGATACATATTTGCTGTTGCTTTACACATACCCACTACAAAGGGTGCTTCAAAGATGTTTTTCATTTTCTGTTCACCAAAACCTTTTCTTCATATTCTTTAATGCTGTTTATATAACAGCTTTCAATGCCTTGTCTTTCAAGGAATTCTGCCCAGACATCGCCCATGGGCATTGTCTTCATTTCTTCACTGAGAATCATAAGCTCTGTGAAGTTTGCTTCATCCTGCAATTCCTGCATCTTCTTCGAAGGCTGAAGAAGAGCAAAAAGAAGTGCCTTCTGAACGTTTCTTACGCCTGTTACCCAAGCACTGATGCGGTTGATGGATGCATCGAAATAGTCTGTTGCGATGAATACTCTGTCGAGAGCATCGTTTCTGACGATTTCCTTTGCAATTTCCTTTGTTTCGTCGTCAAGAAGAACAACATGGTCGCTGTCCCAACGAACACCTCTTGTTATATGCAGAGCGATTTTTTCGCTGAATGCAAGCATGGAGGGGATTTTATCCGAAACAAGCTCTGTGGGATGATAATGACCGTTATCCATCAGGGGAGTAATACCCTTCTGAATTGAATAACTGAGACAGAATTCAGCAGAGCCTACGGTGTAACTTTCAAGACCGATGCCGAAAACCTTTGACTCAAGAGTTATGTAAACATTATTCTTGACATAGGGAGTTTCGAGAATTTCGTCAAGGGATTTCTTGAAACGAAGACGGGGAGAAAGTCTGTCTGCAGGAATATCTTTGTATCCGTCGGGAATCCAGATATTCATAACGCAGGGATAGCCTGTTTCTTTTGCAAAATAATCGGAAAGTTCAACACAGCGCTTGCCGTGTTCAACCCAGAATCTGCGCACTTCTTCATCGGGAGATGAAAGTGTGAGACCGTCTTTTACCATGGGGTGAGAGAAGAATGTGGGGTTAAAGTCAATGCCGATGTTTCTCTCTTTTGCAAACTCAACCCACTTTGTGAAATGTTCGGGTCTGAGAGCGTCTCTGTCTGCTCTGTTGCCGTCAAAAATCGCATAGCAAGCGTGAAGATTGTGCTTCTTCTTGCCGGGGATAAGACTGAAAGCCTTGTCGATGTCAGCCATAAGCTCTTCGGGATTTCTTGCCTTGCCGGGGTAGTTGCCGGTTGTCTGAATACCGCCCGAAAGAGCATCGTCGCCGTCAAATCCGCCAACGTCGTCACCCTGCCAGCAATGAATCGAAACGGTTATGTCCGAAAGCTTTTCGATAGCCGCATCGGTATCGATTCCGAAATCGGCATAGAGCTTTTTTGCACTTTCGTATCTGTTCATTTTAAACCTCCGTTCAGAGATGATTTTCATATTCCATTAAATTATATAATAACATAATTTGAATGTCAACTGTATTTAACAGTTGATTTTTTTATTTATATAGTGTAAAATAAAATGTATTTTAATGTCTATTTGTTACTAAAAAGCCTTTACGGAGGAAATGATATGGCAGGATGCATATCAACCGATTCCGCCAGAAGCAGAAAGTGGGATATTCTCAAATTCATTCTGGTGTTTCTGGTTGTTCTCGGACATGCCGCAGAGTTTTTTAAAGCAAAATCGGATTTTATGAATTCTCTGCTTTTGCTTATTTATTCGTTTCATATGCCCTTATTTATTTTTATTTCGGGGCTTTTCGCAAAAAAGACAATCAACGAAAAACGTTATTCAAAGCTTGCGGGATATCTTGCAATGTTTTTTGCATTGAAGATTTTTGAGTTTTCTTACAAGTTACTTGCAGGCGGAAACCCCTCGTTCAGACTTCTTTCTGAAGGCGGTTCGCCGTGGTTCATGTTTGCACTCGTTTCATTCCAACTCATAACAATGGCGGTTAAAAACTTCTCGCCTAAATATATTCTGCCGTTCAGCATTATTCTTGCCTGCGCAGCAGGGTATGCATCCGATATCGGAGATTATCTCGTTCTTTCGAGAACCATTGTTTTCTATCCGTTTTTCTATGCAGGCTACTGCCTTGAACCGAAACAGGTTGAAAACTTCTGCAAGGATAAAAACAAAAAAATCATTTCTGCGGTGATTCTTGTTGCAACAACGGTTATATTCTTCCTTTGTGAAGACGGAATAAATATGTTCCGCTATCTTATGACAGGCAAATATCCGTTCGCAAGGCTTGAATTCCATCCTGAATTCGGATTTTTATACAGACTGGCTTATTATCTTATCGTTTCGCTTATATGTATATGCGTTATTGCGGTTTCTCCCGACAGAACAAAATCGGGTATTCCCGAAAAATTCGGTCAGCGTACACTTGCGGTTTACGGATTTCATTACATATTCTTCTATTTTATGTATGTCCGTTTTGACTGCAGACCGTTCTTCGAAAGATATCTCGGTGATTTCAGCGTGATTGTTCCCATAGTTGTTTCCGTTTTAATCACCTTGCTTTTATCCCATGAAATTTTCAGCAAAATCCTCGGTTACATCATAAATATTCCGACTAAAAAATCATCAGAATGAGAGTGATTTAATGTTTAAATACAGAATTTCGGTTATCGTTCCTATCTATAATGTTGAAGAGTATATTGAAAACTGTCTTAAGTCTCTTGTGAATCAGACTATCAACAAGAATGATCTTGAAGTTATTCTTATCAATGACGGTTCACCCGATAACAGCGGAGAAATTTGCAAGAAATATGCTGAAAAGTATCCGTTCTTCAAATATTACGAAAAAGAAAACGAAGGTCTTTCAAGAACAAGAAACTTCGGTATTCAGCACGCCGAAGGCAAATACTTTGTTTTTCTTGATCCCGACGATGAGCTTACAGATAATTCTCTCAAGAATCTTGCGGATTTTTTTGATAAGCACGAAAACGAAGTTGATATTGTCACATACAAAATCATTCCTGTTTATAACGGAAAACAAAGCGAAGCTATCCATTTTCGCTATAAATACCTTCTTCACGACGGGATTTATGATCTCAATCTTCCTGAAAATGTGTTTATAACACAGACCAATGTCAATATATGTGTCAAGAACAAAGGCAAGGATAATATCCTTTTTGACACAACAGAGAATTTCAGACATGAAGATCAGAAATACAATATCGACGTTGTGAGAGAAAAAATGAAAATCGGCTATTGCACGGGTGCGCAGTATCTTTATACAAAAAACCCTGCAAGTATTACCAACACGATTTTCTATTCCTACTATATTTTCGAAACTACAATGCGATTCTGGGAAGAACTTTTTGCTTCTTATCCCGAAAAAGTTCCCCCTTATATTCAAGCGATGTATGTTAATGACATCAACTGGAAATCACGCTCCGATATTCTTCTTCCTTATCACTATGAAAAAGAAGAAAAGGAGAGAGCGGTTGAAAGAATATGCGCACTTCTTCGCAGGGTTGATGATGAAGTTATTCTCAAGCATCCCAAGGTTGAACAGCCTCATAAATACTGCATGATCGGTCTTAAGGATAAAAAAGCTCTTACCGTTAAAGCAGGCTGTGCAGGGGTTTCAATTATAAAAGACGAATGCCCCGTATTTTTTGAAGGAACAATTCCTTTCACCGTTTGCAAATTCAGAGTTGATAACGATAAGGCTTATATCGATGCATTTCTTCGCTCACCGATTTTCTCATTCTGTGATAAACCTTCCGTTAATATGCATATAACAGGCGAGAGCGAATCCGAAACTGTAAAGATTAATGTTGAAGAATCCGCATGGGATTATTACCATGCAAAAATAAAAACAAACAGATTCTGGCGTGTCCGTGTTGACTGGGACTATAAAAAATTCGGCAGTATCCGATTCAGCGTTGATATCGGAAATGAAAGAATTCCCGTGCGCCTTGAATTTATAATGAACACACCTTTCGGAAACGGTGTCGGAAGAACACACCTTTTCAGAAAGGGATATAAGTTCATTCAGGGTCAGAACGGTTTTGAAAGCTACAAATCATCTCTTGCAGAAGAAAAAGCAATGACGCTTCAGTTTGAAAAGTCCCTTCTTCTTACAAAACCCAGAACTCTCGGCTGGAGAATGATCTGCAAGGATAAGAAACTCGAAGGCAAAAGAATCTGGCTCTATTACGACTGCAAGAATGTTTATAAAGATAACGGATATTATCAGTTTATTCATGACTTTGAAATCAACGACGGCGTTGAGAGATATTACATTGTCAATGATGATATCAACAGAAAAGAGCTTTTCACTTCAAAACAAAGAAAGAATATTGTAAAATTTGGTTCTGTAAAACACAGAAAACTCTTCCTTTATTCCGAAAAAATAATCACCGCATTTGCTGAATATAACAACTACAATCCGTTCTCAAATGTTATGTGGAAATATTACACAGACCTTTTCAAAGCGGAAGTTATCTATCTTCAACATGGCGTACTTCATGCATTCCTGCCGTGGAAATATTCGAGCGACAGACTCAATGTTGTTGACAGAGAAGTTATTTCAACAACATTTGAACAAAGAAATATGACCGAAAACTACGGTTTCCGTTCATGCGACCTTATTCCTGCTGGTATGCCGAGATACGATTTTATGGATATCGAAGCCGCAAAATCAGAAAGAAAGATTCTTTTTGCACCCACATGGAGAAAATATCTTATCGGCGTTAATGCAGCAGGCGGATTTTTCGCAACGCCCGATAAATTCAGAAACAGCGTGTTCTTCAAAGAAACATACGCTTTTCTCCACAGCGAAGAACTTGCGGAATGTCTTGAAAAGAATGACTGGTATCTTGATTTCAAACTCCATCCGATTTTCTCGGAATACGCTTCTCTTTATGAACTTGACGGCTCAAGAATAAGAATTGCAGACAGATCTGTTGATGAAAAGAGCTATAAGATATTTATCACAGACTTCTCATCTTTCTGCTTCGATTTTGTTTATCTTAACAAAACTATGATGTATTTTGTGCCCGATGATGAAATGTTCAGAGCAGGTATGAATGACTACAGAAAGCTCGACCTTCCCCTTGAAGAAGGTTTTGGTCCTCTTGCCCTTAAATCGGAAGAAGCCGTCAGCTATCTTTGTGAACTCGTAAGCAGAAACGGCGAGCCCGAAAGTAAGTATTCAGACAGAATGAACGGTTTCTTCATTCATCATGATAAGAACTGCCGCGACAGAATTTATGATGCAATAAAATAAATGTGAATTACTTTGATTCATTAAGAACAGAAGATAATAAAATGAACAGCGTTCCCGAAAGGTTCGGAAGAATGGTTTTTGATGACAAAGCCATGAAAGCCAGACTTCCGAAAGAAACATATAAAGCAATGAAAAAGACTATCAAGGACGGAAAACGCCTTGATATTGCAATAGCAAATGTTGTTGCAAATGCAATGAAGGACTGGGCTGTTGAAAACGGTGCAACCCACTATACTCATTGGTTCCAGCCTATGACAGGCATTACTGCAGAAAAGCATGACAGCTTCATTTCACCCAGCGGTGAAGGCAGCGTTATCATGGAATTCTCGGGCAAGGAGCTTGTAAAGGGTGAATCCGACGCATCGAGCTTCCCTTCAGGCGGGCTTCGCGCAACATTTGAAGCAAGGGGATATACTGCATGGGACCCCACTTCCTATGCTTTTATCAAAGAAGATGTTCTCTGCATTCCCACCGTTTTCTGTTCTTACGGCGGCGAAGCTCTTGATATGAAAACGCCTCTTCTTCGCTCAATGGAAGTAATCAGCAAGCAGGCTGTCAGAATTCTTAAACTTTTCGGTCAGAACGATGTAACAACTGTTAAAACAACTGTTGGTGCAGAGCAGGAATATTTCCTTATCGATACCGATCTTTATGATAAGAGAAAAGACCTTGTCTTCACGGGCAGAACACTTTTCGGCACAAAGCCTCCCAAGAGTCAGGAGCTCGATGACCATTATTTCGGCTCAATCAAAACCCGTGTTGCAGCTTATATGAAAGACCTTGACGAAGAACTCTGGAAGCTCGGAATTCTTGCCAAAACAGAGCATAACGAAGCTGCACCCGCTCAGCATGAACTTGCACCTATTTTCACCACAACCAATATTGCAACCGACCATAATCAGCTCACAATGGAGATTATGCAGAAGGTTGCCAAAAGACATAATATGATTTGTCTGCTTCACGAAAAACCTTTTGAAGGCGTTAACGGAAGCGGCAAGCACAATAACTGGTCACTTTGCACGGGTGACGGCAAGAATCTTCTTGACCCCGGCGAAACACCCTATGATAACGCTCAGTTCCTTTTGTTCCTTTGTGCAGTTATAAAAGCTGTTGATAACTATCAGGATTTGCTCCGTGCTTCTGTTGCAAGTGCAGGCAATGACCATCGTCTTGGTGCAGGCGAAGCTCCCCCTGCGGTTATTTCGATGTTCCTTGGTGACGAACTCAACGAAATTCTTGAATCCATTGAAAACGACAACGCTTATGACGCCAAGGAAAAGGTTCAGATGAAGGTCGGCGTTCATGTTCTTCCCAGATTCCCCAAGGACACAACCGACAGAAACAGAACTTCTCCCTTTGCATTCACAGGTAACAAGTTCGAATTCAGAATGCTCGGCTCCGCAAAATCAATCGCAAGCGCAAATATTGTTCTTAACACAGCTGTTGCAGAGTCACTCAAATCCTATGCTGACAGACTCGAAAGCGTTGATAATTTTGAAGACGCACTTCATGCTCTTATCAAGAAAACAATCAAAGACCACAAGCGCATCATTTTCAACGGTAACGGCTATGATGATGAATGGATAAAGGAAGCAGAGAAAAGGGGACTTTACAATCTTCGCACAACTCCCGATGCTATTCCTTCGCTTATTGCTGAAAAGAATATCAGACTCTTTGAAGAGCATAAGGTTTTCACAAGAGCAGAGCTTGAAGCAAGACATGAGATTTATTTCGAAGGTTATTGCAAAACTCTCAATATCGAAGCTCTCACAGCTATTGAAATGGTCAATAAAGACATTCTTCCCGCAATCAGCAGTTACACAGGCAAGGTTTGCGGAACGGCAACTCTCAAGAAGAGCTTCGGCGTTGACACCTCATATGAAGATGAAATTATTTCAAAACTTTCAAGACTCACTTCTGTTATTTTTGAAAAGACAGGCGAACTTGAAAGTGTTATTGCAAACATCAAATCCGCAAAGAATACCGTTGAAGAGGCAAACACATTCAGGGATGTTGTTATTCCTCTTATGGATGAAATCAGAGCGGCTGTTGACGAAGCGGAAACAGTTACTGCGGCGGAATACTGGCCGTATCCTTCATACGGCGATCTCCTTTTCGGCGTTAAATAAAAATCAAAAGACGGGAATTAAATCCCGTCTTTTTTTATATACTTTAATATATAATAAATCCGAAAGGAAGGCGGATATGGAGCTTGGATTCCTTGAAATAATAAAGTTAATACTCATCGGTATAATTGAAGGTGTTACTGAATGGCTGCCGATAAGCAGCACGGGTCATATGCTCTTGTTCGATGCATTTGTTCCGCTTGACATGAGCGAAAAATTCAAGGAAATGTTCTTTGTTGTCATTCAGCTCGGAGCAATTATGGCGGTTGTTGTTATGTTTTGGAAAAAGATTTTTCCGTTTGAAATATCCGATAAAAAGTTTATGATAAATAAAAATATAACGGCAATGTGGTTCAGGGTTTTTGCAGGATGTTTGCCTGCTGCTGTTCTCGGCCTGATTTTTGATGATTTTCTTGAAGCAAATTTCGGCAATGCAATCACGATTTCCGTTATGCTTATTCTTTACGGTATAGCGTTCATTCTTGTTGAAAACAGAAATAAAAACATTGCGCCGAAAATAAACTCAATTTCCCGTATTGATTATAAAACGGCAATAATAATAGGACTTTTCCAAGCTCTTTCGATGATACCCGGCACTTCCCGTTCAGGCGCAACAATTATCGGCGCTCTTCTTATCGGTGTTTCTCGGACCGTTGCCGCAGAATTCACGTTCTTTCTTGCGATTCCGACCATGCTTGGTGCAAGTGCATTGAAGATTCTCAAATTCGGATTTGAATTTACAATTTCGGAATTTATTGCCTTGATTATAGGAATGATCGTTGCTTTTGCGGTTTCTCTTTTTGTTATTAAGTTTCTGATGGATTATGTGAGAAAGCATGATTTCAAGGTGTTCGGATATTACCGAATAGCGCTCGGATTGATTGTGATTATTGCATCGATGATAAGCGGAAATATGTAAAAAAATCACCGTATCGGTTGAAACGATACGGTGTAATTTTTTATTTACTTGAATCATTCTGACGAATTTCAACTCTTCTGACTTTGCCGCTGAAAGTCTTGGGAAGAGAATCAACAAATTCAATGATTCTGGGGTATTTATAAGGCGCTGTGTTGGTCTTTACATATGTCTGAAGCTCTTTCACAAGTTCGGGTGAGCCTTCAAAACCGGGTCTGAGAACAACTGTTGCCTTAACGATAAAACCTCTTACAGCATCGGGAACGCCTGTAACAGCAACTTCAAGAACCGAAGGATGTTCAAGCATAACGCTTTCAATCTCAAAAGGTCCGATTCTGTATCCGGATGATTTGATAACATCGTCATTTCTTCCGAAATAAACGAATCTGCCCTGCTCATCACGGTATGCAAGGTCGCCTGTGTGGAAGAAACCGTTTCTGTATGCATCGGCTGTATCTTCTTCGCTGAAGTTGTAACTTGCAACAACGCCGCAAGGATGTTCTTCGGGCGAAGGAGATTTGATGCAAATCTCGCCGATTGTACCTCTCTGGCAATGGTTTCCGTCCTCGTCAAGAATATGAACCTTGAGACCGGGGGCGGGGAATCCGATTGCACCGGGAACGGGTTTTGTCCAGGGATAAAGTGTGCAGATGCTTACGGGTGTTTCACTCATACCGAAGCCTTCGTGAATTTCAAGCCCCGTTGCTTCCTTCCACTTGTTGAAGATGTCAGCGTTGAGCGCTTCACCTGCAGTGCAGCAATGTGTGATTGATGAAAGATCGTATTTGCTCACATCGTTCTGAAGCATGAGTCTGTACATTGTGGGGGGAACGCAGAATGTTGTAACTTTGTATTTTTCAAGTTTGGAAAGAATGTCCGCACCGTCAAATTTGTCAAAGTCATAAACAAGGTTTGCGCTTTCGCCCATCCACTGACCGTAATATTTACCCCAGAGTGACTTTGCCCAGCCTGAATCGGAAACGGTGAAATGCATTCCGCCGTCAACAACTCTGTGCCAGAAAACACCCGTCATAATGTGACCGAGGGGATATTTGAAGTCGTGTGCGATGATTTTGGGGTAACCCGTTGTGCCTGATGAGAAGTTGATAATCATTGTGTCATCAACTGTTGTTGCATCCGCGCCTGTGGGTCTTGTCCATTCTTCGCTTGCATTGTCAAAGCCTTCTTCAAAATCAATCCAGCCTTCAACATTCTTATGCTTTGTTACGAACTTCTTTAAAATGGTTTCGTATTCGTTTTCTCTTTCATCAAAATACTCGGTGCAGTCATCGTCACCTGTGATGATGGCATACTTTATCTGCGCCTTGTTGCAACGGTAAACATAATCTTTACCCTTGAGCATATTTGATGCAGGAACCATGATTGCACCTATCTTATTAAGTGCAAGCGTGATAATCCAGAAAAGATAGCTTCTCTTAAGGATAAGAAGAACGGGGTCACCTTTTTTTACACCTTCGGAAACAAGATAGTTAGCCGCCTTATCTGAAAGGCGCTTCATATCACCGAATGTGAATCTCTGCTCTTCGTTATTGTTTGAAACATAAAGAAGCGCAAGTTTATCGGGCTTTTCCGTGCCGAGAACGTCAATAACATCATATGCATAGTTGAAATCGTTCTCATATGTAATTTTAAAGTTTTCCTGGCAGTCTTTGAGAGAAATGAATGAATCTCTTGATCTGCCTATAAATTTTTCATAAATCGGCATTATATGACTCCTATTATTTAAGTACGAGCGCAATAAACTCCGCCTGAGTATCGCCTACGTTTTTGTGTGCGTGGGGAATGCTGGAATCGAAATATGCGCTGTCGCCTTCATTAAGCTCATAGCAGATATCTCCGATATAGAGCAGAAGACTACCTGAAATAACATAATCAAATTCCTGACCCTCATGTTCGTCCATAACAGGAGGGTTGCCGGATGGGTCAATTTTTACAAGGAACGGCTCTGCTTTCTTTGACTTGAAAGTGTATGCAAGATGTTGGAATTCATAGCCGGGATTACGGTTAACAACGAAGCCTTTGCCCTTTTTAACAACCGTGCAGGTTGAAAGACGGGGTGATTCGCCGCTGATGATATCAAGAATATCAACTCCGAGAATAAGAGCGATGTTGTTAAGAGTACTGATAGCGAAATCATATTCGCCATGTTCGAAAGCAATGTAATTTTCCTCGGAAATCTCAAGTCTTTCTGCCATTTCTGTAGCTGAAAGGCCGCAGGTTTCGCGAAGAGAAGCAACTCGCAGGCCTATTTCTTTTAATTCAAGCATGGGGGTTCCTCCTTGAGAGTTAATTAATAGTTATAGCCAAGTTCAACAGCTTTGATGTTGAGTTCGATAAGGTTCTGTTTCTTTGCAGGAACAAGTTTTGCCATTGTCTTTTCAACATTTTCGTAAGGCATAACGCCTGCATGCTTGATCATATGACCAACCATAATCATGTTTGCAAGACCGGGAAGATTCTCGTCTGAAGCGAGCTTTGTTGCGGGAATATAGAAAACTTCAACATCATCTCTTTCAACCTTGCGGTCAATGAGTGAGCTGTCAACAAAGATTTTTGCACCGGGAACAGCAGCTTTCTCAAACTTATCAAGTGAGGGAAGGTTCATTGCAACAAGAATGTTGGGGTTTGAAACAATGGGTGAACCGATTTTTGTGTCACTGAGAATAACGGAGCAGTTACATGTGCCGCCTCTCATTTCGGGGCCGTAAGAAGGAAGCCAGCTTACTTCTCTTTCTTCAAGAAGACCGTCATATGCAAGGAACTTACCTGAGAAAAGGATACCCTGTCCGCCGAAACCGGCAAGAAGAATTTCATGTGTCATAATTATTCTGCCTCCTTTTCTGCGGTCTTATCTTTATAAACGCCAAGAGGATAATAGGGAATCATGTTTTCTTCAAGCCATTCAAGTGCCTTGTCGGGCTTGAGACCCCAGTTTGTGGGGCAGGTTGAAAGAACTTCAACAAGTGAGAAGCCCTTGCCCTCAAGCTGATTCTGGAAAGCCTTTTTGATAGCCTTCTTTGCGTTCTTAACGTTCTTAACGTTGTTAACGGCAACTCTTTCAAGATATGTTGCGCCGTCAACGTTTGAAAGCATTTCGCAAACTTTAACGGGCAGACCTACCTGCTCAGGGTTTCTGCCATAGGGTGAAGTCTGTGTAATCTGACCGGGGAGAGTGGTTGGAGCCATCTGACCGCCTGTCATGCCGTAGATTGCGTTGTTAACAAAGATGATTGTGATGTTTTCGCCTCTTGCAGCTGAGTGAACTGTTTCTGCAGTACCGATAGCGGCAAGGTCGCCGTCGCCCTGATAGGTGAAAACAATGTTTTCGGGGAAAGAGCGCTTAACGCCCGTTGCAACTGCGGGAGCTCTGCCGTGAGCGGCTTCAATCATGTCGCAGTTGAAGTAGTTATATGCAAAAACAGAGCAGCCAACGGGAGCAATACCGACGGTTTTGCCCTCGATACCAAGCTCGTCAATAACCTCGGCAACAAGGCGGTGGATAATGCCGTGTGTGCAGCCGGGGCAATAATGAAGGGGCACATCTGCAAGTGCCTTGGGTTTTTCAAAAACTATCATTATTTGTCACCTCCGACGGAATTTGCTTTGTTGATTGAGTTGAGAACATCCTCTGTTGTGGGAATCATGCCGCCGACTCTGTTGCAGAGAAGAACGGGCTTTTTGCAACGGATTGGAAGCTCAACATCTTCAATCATCTGACCCATTGAAAGCTCAACGCTGATGAATGCCTTTACCTTGTCTGCAGCGGCATTGAGAACAGCCTTGGCGAAGGGCCAGAGAGTGATAGGTCTTATCATACCTACCTTGATGCCTTGCTCACGAGCCTTGTCAATGGCGTTCTGTGAAACTCTGGCAGGTACGCCGTATGCAACGATACAGATTTCTGCATCTTCCATTTTGTATTCATCATACATAACTTCATTAGCTTCAATCTGCGCATAACGCTCATAACGCTCAAAGTTATATTTTTCAAGCTCTTCGGGCTGAATGAACAGAGAGTTTACAACATTATGTTCACGCTCGCACTTTGTGCCGCATGCTGCCCATGATGACTTGTCATATTCCTTAACTTCACCCATATCAAGTGAAACGGGTTCCATCATCTGGCCCATTGTGCCGTCAGAAAGAAGCATTGCAGGCATTCTGTATTTATCTGCAAGGTCAAAGCCCTTGAATGTGAGGTCAACCATTTCCTGAACTGAAGCGGGAGCAAGAACGATGAGTTTGAAGTCACCGTGGCCTGCGCTCTTT
This sequence comes from Acutalibacteraceae bacterium, assembly GCA_045645685.1. Taxonomy (GTDB): domain Bacteria; phylum Bacillota; class Clostridia; order Oscillospirales; family Acutalibacteraceae; genus CAG-177. Next base: position 370 of record JAZRJH010000060.1, on the reverse strand, counting down.
GTTGCCTGGAAGTAGTCTGACTGTGAGGGCTGAATACCGCCGAGACCGGGGCCGCCTCTCTGAACATTAATGATAAGTGCGGGAAGGTCTGAACCTGCAAGGTATGAAATACCTTCGCTCTTTAAAGAAATTCCTGGGCTTGATGAACTGGTCATAACCCTTTTTCCGCACGCAGCAACACCAATAACCATGTTGATTGCGGCAACTTCGCTTTCAGCCTGAAGGAATGTGCCGCCGATAACGGGCATTCTCTTTGCCATGTATGCAGCGATTTCTGTCTGCGGTGTTATGGGGTAGCCGAAGTAGTGGCGGCAGCCTGCCATGATGGCAGCTTCAGCAAGAGCTTCGTTACCCTTCATCAAAACTTTTT
>JAZRJH010000059.1:0-3781 GCA_045645685.1 Acutalibacteraceae bacterium | reverse complement strand
TGTTGATACAGTTTGCGGTATTACCCGAGTGTTCATCCATATCTGTTTTGTCACCGCAATCGCATTCGTGCCAATGATTATCATCGTCTGATGACCAATCGTCGCTGTAATCATGTTTGTGTTCTGATTCTTGCGAAACTTCAATCTTATAAGCGAAGAATGATTGCTGATCTTCCTTGTGGGGTTCCATTACCGCAAAGTAAAAGGTGATGATATCTCCGTTTTCTGCGGTAATCTGATATCCTTCGTCAGGAATTTCGGGGCCGGTGTATGCATTGACAGTATTGACAAATGTTCTTGCCGTACCTGAAGCCCAATAGTTATCAGAGAATGAGTAAATCGCATTTTGAAGACCTATGTCAGCAACATCTTTTGAGATGTAATAACTGCCGTTTCCGTCAGGAGTGAATATAGAGTCAAAACATTGTGTGAACAAAATTTTGAGCTTTTGCGAAATGTTGCTGTTATCGTTATTGTTGGTGGCAACAGAGGTATCTTCAGCTGCGGTGAATGTGTCGCCGTTGCCTGTGCCGTGCTTTTGGCTGTCAATACAGAACCCGACATAACCGTTTGCAAACTTGACGTTTGTCATACCGTTTCCGCAGTCACTGACTTCTTCAGCAAATGCTGTTACAAAGAAAGTCAACAAAAGCACTATGGAAAGCAGTGTTGAACAAATTGCTTTTTTCATTTTTTCACCTCCAAAGCCTGATTCAATATATTATATAATTCTATACACAATTTGTCAATAGTGTGTTGAGTTGACAAAACTTACATTAATTTATTTTTCAATGCCGTAAAGTGCATCGCGGATTCTGTCGGGATAATCCGTCATCAGCAGATCTGCACCGGATTCGGCAAGCTGCTTTGCATCATCTTTGCTGTTTACTGTCCAATACTGCACGGAAACGCCGTATTTGTGAGCATAATCGATAAAACCTGTTTTTCCGAGATTTGCAACAAGAAGCATTCCGTCATCCCAATAATAGGGCATCTGCAATGCAACAAATTTTATTTTTTCGTTGCTCAGATCATCATTTCTTGTGTAGCAACCGTAAAAATCAACAATTTCAAAAGGACTTGCAGATCTGTTTATTTTTTCGCCGTAATTGTTGTCAATATAAACAGGAACATCGGGCCAGAAACTTGCAAGAACAACACGGTCTGCAAGGTCATATTTCTTCATCATTTCATATATGCCGTCAACGATTCTGGGCGCCCACGGGAAGGGATATTTGATTTCGATAATATATCTGAACTTGCCCGGAGCATTTCCTTCTACGCATTCAAAAACATCTTTCAGAGCAGTTATTCTGATTTCATCGGGAATATCTTCTCCGCGCAGACCCCTGTAAGGATAGCTGTCGCCGGATTTGAAATTCTCACCCATGTTAAGACCGCGGAGTTCTTCATATGTTTTTGAAAAAACAGTAGTGTTCTTTTTGCCGAAATATTCAGCGCTGTCACTCATTTCGTCAAGAAAAAGGCTGTGATAAAGAACTATTTCACCGTCTTTTGTAATCTGAACATCCATTTCAATAACTGCTGAATCTGTTTCGGAATAAACAAGATTTGATTCAATCGCCATAAGGGTGTTTTCGGGCGCAGCACCTTTTCCGCTTCTGTGGGATGAAATCAGGGTGTTGCCGTAATCAGGCAAAAAATAGTTGCCCGTGTCTTTATTAAGAATCTGCGGTTCTTCGGGAGTGGGAGCGGTGAATGAACTCAGACACATTATGCCCGCAACAAAAAACAACACGGTTTTTCGAAGAAACATATAAACAACATGATAAATCGTCTCAAACATAATATGACCTCTTTCTGCATTTTTATTTTCATAAATGAATTATATCACAAATCGTCTGACAAGTGAATAATTTTATTTGAAATATTTTGAAGCCAAAATCGGACATTTTTATGTGTAATCTATTTACATTTGAAGCTTTGTTTGATATATTTAATGAAAAGGGGATGATATCATGAAATTCAGAAAATATTTTGCGGTTATTCTTTCACTTCTTATTGCCGTGTCATTATCGGCTTGCGCTAATGAATCGGATGACGGTGTTATAGCAGAAAATACAACTGTTGCAGAAGGATCTGAAAAAGCTGAAATTATTCCTGATATTACTCTTCCCGAAGAAATGCCTTCTGCTTTTTCTCAGCCTGAAATTTCTGCAGATGTTGAAATAACCGAAGCAACAACCGTTGCCGTTTCCGAAAAAGATTTATCGGCTTTAACAAAGGCTGAAATTGTTGAGCTTTATAAAAATGCCGCAGTCAAAAGCAAATCATCCGTTACTTCTCAGCATTCGGCTCAGGTAACAAAGATTTCAATCAACGGCTCGGAGCTTGGCGGTGCATTCGATTTTGTTAAAAAAATTATCTCTTCATTCATCTCGGATAATTCTGAAGATACTCAGGGTATAACAGGCGGATACATGAACCTTTCCGAAGCTGATGTGAAGAGCATAAAGTCTTATCCGTCAGGTAATAATACGGCGATCGAAATCATTCTCAATGAGCAGATTGATGGCGCCAAGGCTGACGTTCAGGGCGGAAGCGTAGGCCATGCAATCGATGTTGTCGGTGATATAAGTTCTGTTACAGGCGAGCTTACCAAACTTGGCCTTCCGATTGAAATTTCCGAGGAATCAACAAGTATTCATTACACGAATCCTTCTGTTAAAGTTCTTGTTGATGAGAACGGAAAGATTATCCGCGGAACATGGAAATACACCGTTGAAATCAGACTGAAGAATTATAAGGCATTCGGTGCTGATGTTGAAAGTTCATCGATAGTGATGGATAATGCAATCACCGTTGACGGCGGATTTTAAAAATGAAAAGAGCCTTCTGTTGCAGAAGGCTTTTGCTTTTTCTGTTGCAATTTTAATTCATAGATGTATAATATAAAACAATAAACTCGAAAAGGGGAATCGCTATGAAGAAAATTCTCAAGTCATTAAGCATTCTGCTTGCAATTTCTTTGGTTTTCAGCTTTGCGGCATATTTTGCTTTTGCTGCTGAAACCGGAAAAACATATTATGTTGACTCTGTCAACGGCAACGATGCCAACGAAGGCACGGATATCAACCATCCCGTGCAGACAGTCGGCGGTCTTGCCGGCGCTGATTTTGTCGCAGGTACAAAAATTCTTTTCAAAAACGGCGGCACATATGAATGCTCCGCAACTCTCACCTGCAGCGGCACAAAAGAAAATCCGCTTGTGATTTCGTCCTACGGCGAAGGAGAAAAAGCGATTCTGAAAACGAATGCAAATGCAGAAGTTCTTCAGCTTATTGACTGTTCATATGTAACAATCTCAAATCTTCATTTCATTGCTCCCAACGGCGGCGGAATCTGGATTGATACTCTTGAAAAAACCTCCGAAGGTATTACCATCGATAATGTTCTTTTTACTGATATGCAGAATTACGAAGGCAGTAACAGAGACAATCTTTCGATGGGAGCTGCAGTTGCAAGAGCAGCTGTTATGGTTAAAGGTCTTCCTGCACGCTCGAGATATGCAGTCAATGATCTCACAATCACCAATTGCGAAGTTTATAACTGCGCAAACGGATTCCTGATCTGGGGTTCATGGAATGATGAACAGAATCCCTGGTGCAAGACAGAAGAGGAAATTGACCCCATATATAACGAAGGTCTTCTTGTAAAGAACTGTTATTTCCACGAAATGGATGCGGAAGCCGTTGTTGTCGGTATCTGCGACGGTGCGCTTGTTACCCATTGCAGAGCAATAAACTGCTGTCAGGGCGAC
>JAZRJH010000058.1:0-6263 GCA_045645685.1 Acutalibacteraceae bacterium | reverse complement strand
CATAGTTTGGAAGTTTGATAAAATTAACATTCAATCCGATTCCGGAAAGCTTTTTCTTGAGTAATTCTTCCTGAGTGGATTTACCGCTGCCGTCAAGGCCTTCAATAACAATAAGTTTTCCTGCCATACTTCCTCCATTTTAACTATAATTGTTAATATTATAGCAGTTATATATCTTTTTTTCAAGAGCTAATTGAACAGATATTTATCTTGTAAATATACATTATTTTTGATATAATACATTCAGAAAGACGGTGTTTGAATGTTTAATTTTTTTATTGAAGAAGGTAACAGACATAATAACAGATACATCATCAGCGGTGCGGATTTTAATCATATCAAAAATGTTCTGCGCATGAAAATCGGTGATGAATTCCTTGTCAGCGAAAACAATGTGAGCAATCTTTGCAGAATTGAAAATTTTGACGTTGAGTCTGTTATTGCTGAAATAATTGAGGAAAGTTTTCAGGACACAAGTTTACCGATAAAGATTTATCTTTTTCAGGGATTACCCAAAAGTGATAAACTTGAATTGATAATTCAAAAAGCGGTTGAACTCGGCGCTGAAGGAATAATCCCCGTTGAAATGAACCGATGCATCGTAAAACTCGATGAAAAGAAAAAGAAGAGCAAAACCGAAAGATGGCAGTCAATTGCCGAAAGTGCCGCTAAACAAAGCAAGCGTACATCCGTTCCCACTGTTTTTAATCCCATGAGTTATAAACAAGCGCTTGAAAAAGCGTCGGAACTTGATTTGTTTATTGTGCCTTATGAATGCAAGGACGAAATGAAATCAACAACAGACGCTCTCTCAAAAATCAGAAGCGGTATGTCTGTCGGTATTCTTATTGGTCCCGAAGGCGGTTTTGAACTCAACGAAATTGATTCAGCAATAAAGTCGGGCGGAATACCTGTTTCACTCGGAAAACGTATTCTGAGAACAGAAACAGCCGCAATAACAGCTGTCGGAATGTGTATGCTTTATGCCGAAATGAATTTAAACGGAGAAGATGAATGAAAGAATTACCCATTGAATTTTCTGAAAGAATGAAAGTTATTCTCGGAAATGATTTTATCAGTTATACAGATTCTCTTAACTCATCCCCTGTTCGCGGATTCAGAGTTAACACCGACAAAATATCTCTTGAAGATTTTGAAAAAATAAACATTTTCTCGAATGACAGAATTCCTTATGTCAGCAACGGATTTTATTTTGACTATGATAAAATCGGGAATCATCCGTATCATCATGCTGGCATGATTTATATTCAGGAACCCGGTGCGATGGCACCTGCAGAATGTGTTGAAATTGATCCTGACTGGATTATTCTTGATATGTGCGCCGCACCCGGCGGAAAAAGCACACAGTTAAAAAACAAACTTGGCGAAAAAGGAATTCTTGTTTCCAATGAAATTATTCCGTCAAGATGCAAGATTCTTACGGGTAATATTGAGCGGCTCGGTCTTCGCAACTGTGTAACAACCTGCATGGACACTTCAAAACTTGCCAAAACATTTACGAAAACTTTTGATCTTGTTATGTGTGATGCACCTTGTTCGGGTGAAGGGATGTTCAGAAAAGAAGATATCGCAATTGATGAGTGGAGCATTGAAAATGTTATCAAATGCGCCGAAAGGCAATCTGAAATTCTCGATAACGCTGCGAAACTTGTTAAAAACGGCGGTTATATCATTTATGCAACCTGCACTTTTTCAATTGAAGAGAATGAAATGGTTGTTGATAAGTTTCTTTGTGATTATCCCGAGTTTGAGATATTACCTGTTAATGAGAATGTCATAAACAATACGGTTGACGGCATAAAATTTGACGGATGCAAATGTGAGAATATCAACTATACCAGACGATTTTATCCTCATATCAGCAAGGGTGAAGGTCAGTTTATGGCTCTTTTGCATAATACACTTCCGTCTTCTGATTCATTTTCAAAAAAACAAAAGCAAAATAGAATTGATCCCATTGTTAAGGATTTTCTCGACGATACTCTTGAACATTACGATGATTCAGATGTGCTCAATTACAACGGAAATCCCGTTTATTTCAGTCCTGATTTCGAAATCCCGAAAGGTACTGCATTCTGTTGCGGAATAACAATCGGTGAAATCAAAAAGAATTATATACTCCCCCATCATCAGTTTTTCATGGGCATGGGCAAGAATTTTAAAAGAAAAATCAATCTTTCTGCTGAATCCGATGAACTGAAAAAATATCTTCACGGCGAAGAATTTGAAACCGATTGCAAAAACGGATGGGCTGTTGTCACGGTTGACGGATGTTCTGTCGGCGGTGTCAAGGTTGTAAACGGACGAGCCAAAAATCATTATCCCAAAGGACTCAGAACAAAATAAATAACGGTCAGGAGAAATTAATATGGCTGTAAGATACAATGAAGATAAAGAAACAGTTGAACAAATCAAGCGCGGACTAAAAGAAAAAGATGGCTACTGTCCCTGCAGATTGGGTAAGTTGCCGCAATTCAAATGCATTTGCGATGAATTCAAGGCTCAGATTGCAGACCCTGATTTTGAAGGGTATTGCCACTGTATGCTTTATTACAAATCAAAAGATTAAAGGAGTTAATTATATGATTATTAAAATTACAGAAGATAATTTTACTGATGAAGTTCTTCATAAGAACGGAAAAGTTCTTGTTGATTTTTATGCTGATTGGTGCGGACCCTGCAAAATGATCTCACCGATTATTGATGAAATTGCCAACGAACATCCTGAAATTTCTGTGTGCAAAGTGAATGTTGATATTACACCTGAATTCGCAATAAAATATAATGTAGTAAGCATTCCTACTCTTATTCTTTTTGAAAACGGTTCCGTTTCTGCAATAAATGTTGGTCTCGTCGGAAAAGAAAAGATTCTTGAAATGATTTCATAAATAATTAAAGCCATAAGAACAGTTCGTTCCTATGGCTTTTCTTTATTAAAGAGATTCTATAAGTTCAAGATATTCAGTTACAAGATATGAACCGATATGTTTGCCGACCGAAAGAGTTTCGTCTGCAATTCCTTCACCGATGATATGACCCATGAATGCAAAGTTGTTGTCTGTAAGAACATAGCCGATAGCATCATTTGTAAGGCTTACGGGGTATGTTTTAACACCTTCAACAGCAGTTGAAAGGCTGTCATAAGGCCATTCTGTGCCATCCCAGTTTGCTCCGTTTGTGATTTCATCATCCCAGAAAACCTCGGGATAAAGTTCACCGGGGAAAAGAGCAAATGCAATTTCATTGCCGAATTCAAGATAACCCATTTCGGTTGCCATGCAGTATTCTTTGAGAAGAATTCCGTCATAAAAAATCTTGTTGTTTACAAGACCGATTTCACAAGCAAGAGTGAGAATACTGTTTTCCGGAACAATGAAGAGTTCTCTGTGTTTAACATTGATAACAGGTGAAAGTTCGGTTGAATAATCGGCATTAATAATCTTTTCGCCGACAAGACCGCCGAGAGTTCTTGCGCTTGCACCGATTTCTTCATGTTCGCTCATACCTGTTGTATCAACTTCAATATCTCTTGAAACCTGACCTACCGCACCGGGAATCATAATGAAATTACCGCCGTCAGCATTTTTGATATATTCATCAGCATAGTAAATATAGTCTGATCCGACAAGTTCATTGCTTGCGCTGAATGATGTGGCATGACAAGTGATATCGCTGATATAAGTTGCAGGCTTTCCTGATGCGGGAACAAACTTAAGACAAGCGGTATCGGGAAGATCTTCTTTTGAAATAAGATCTCGTTTATCCTTGAAGAATTCACTCATGTCAATTTCAGAAAACCAGAGCTTACCTTCTTCCATGTTTCCGATTGCTTCTTTTATTGCTTCAACAGAAACATTGATAAAATGCTTTTTAAATGAATCCGCAGTTTCAAGACCTGCAAGTGTTCCTTCATAACCGATAAGATTGCACCAGAATGCACCAAAGAGTTTTCTGAAAAATTCTGTGCTTACGCCCTGAGTATCAAGTGCAGAATGAGCGTGAGTTGCGCTGATGTTGATACTTGCAACTTTGATTCCCTGCTCTTCACAGAATTCGAGAACTGATTTGCGGATTGAACGTATATCTGTTGATGTTACGCCGAGTGAATCGATTGCACCGAGAACAACAGCACCTTCGCCGCTGTTATCATCGATAACAGCAACACGGATGCACTGGTCATCATAAACGCCCTTTGCATATTTGTTAAGCAAATCTCTTCCGAGATTATATTTTCCGCTGTCTATGTCTTCAGGAACAATGCTCTTCTTTGAATATCCGAGTTCCCAGACATTTTCATTTCCTGCGGATGTCTGATATGTTTCTCTTCCTGCCATGAATCCGATTTCGTCGGAATCATAATCTTCGATGCTCTCCCAATTCTTGGGATTAACATAAATACCGCAGATTGATTTAACAAGACCTTCAACAATAACATTAAGAGTGTTGTAAAGGCCCTTCATTATTGTATCACCTGCTGATTCTTCCTGCGAAACCGTAACGCTCTGCTCATGTTCGGCATAAGAAACAACAGATACACCCGATACCAAAAGAGCAAAACAAAGCACGATTGAAACAATACTTAAGAGCTTTTTCTTCATTTAAATTCCTCCGATCAATTTTTTTATATATTACATTAATATAATCTATGAGTCAATATTATCTGTAAATTTCCGACGATTTTATCAAAGCATCAACCGAAAATGACGGAATTCTTCCAAGACCGTCAGGACCGATATTCAGAAGATAATTCACTCCGAGCGAATTAAGACGTTTTCTTCTTTCAACAATATCTTCGGCCGTTATCCAGTTCTGGTCATAATATTTATAACCCCACGAACTGTTTAATGTGCCTGCAGTTTCATAAAGACCGTAAGGTGAATATTTGAAACCGTCAAGACTGTTCGGATCCGAATCAGCATCAACTTTAAATTCAGTCGGATATTCGTTATCACCGAGCGACACATAATCATATGCGCCGTTTCCGATTCTTGAATTGATAAGACAGTCAGGCTGGTATTCTTTGACCAGCAAATTGAGTTCAAGACTCTGTTCCTTTGTGATTGTATGCGGAACATCAAACCACATCAGACATAAATCTCCGTATTGAGTCAGGATTTCTTTGACCTGCGGTTTGATTTTTTCTTCAAAACAAATATTGAAATTCTTTTGGCTTCTGTCAGGAAAATCCCAGTTATTATCCCATGATGTTCCCGAGCATCCAGCAAAATTATCATATCCTCCGCCATGCGGATGATGCCAATCAAGTTCCTGCGAATAATAAAGTCCGAATTTAAGGTTATATTTATAGCAAGCTTCTCCAAGTTCTGCAACAACATCTCTTCCAAAAGGTGTTGAATCAACAACATTGAATGAATCAGCCTTTGATTTGAACATCGCAAATCCGTCATGATGCTTTGAGGTGAAAACAAAATATTTCATTCCGCAATCTCTTGCAAGTTTAATCCATTCATCCGCATTGAAATAAATTGGATTAAATATTTTTGCAAGTTCAGAATATTCTGCATTAGGAATCGGCATATTGCTCTGAATCCACTCAGCATAGTCAAGAACTCTCCTGCCCTTCCATTCACCGCCAAGCAATGAATATAGACCCCAATGTGCCATCATACCGAATTGAGCATTTTTGAACCATTCTTTGTTATCCATAGAATCACCTCGTATTTTTATTATACACACAGAAATAATATAGTCAATAATAAGAGATATTAAGATATAGTTTATTATATTTATTATATAAGAAAAACCAACAGAATTTGAAACCAGATATGAAATACTCGCGTTCTGTTTCAGACAGTATTCGGGTGTAGGCTGATTCAAGTTCATTCATTTTATTTATGTATTTTTCGGACAACTGACTGCATAGAGACTTTGACAGCTCCGTTATTTTGTTGCTATTTGATTAGAGAGAATAAAAATGACAGAGGTCTCTAAGTCAGGGACTTCCAAAAATAGCGTTGCCCAAAACTCTAGCTCTGTCAATAAAATTATATTTGATTTAACGGAAATTTTCAACCCTATTTTATTGCCATAGTATAAATCTTCAAGTGTTGTTTGTTTCATTAAAAATCTCCTTTACAAATAGAAAAAGTGCAACAGGATTTTATATCCCATTGCACTTGATTGTTTCAGATTAAAAGAACAGCTTATTTTCTTGCTACAACAATAGGTTGATAAAAACCTGTTTCATCAGGGAACAGCCATTTAACGCTACTGCAACCATT
>JAZRJH010000057.1:0-22357 GCA_045645685.1 Acutalibacteraceae bacterium | reverse complement strand
CTGGTCGGAGTGACACGGTTCGAACGTGCGACATCCTGCTCCCAAAGCAGGCGCGCTACCAGCTGCGCTACACCCCGAAATATTAACTTTTTGAATCAGCCGTTTCCCTGCGAAATATTTATCTTGCTTATTTTATTCTATTTGAGCGATATTGTCAATAATGTTTTAGTAAAAATAAAAATCGGCTGTTACAATCTTTTTCGTCAACTCAACCAAAAACAGATGCTATTTTTAGTGTAAAATGTTGTCTTTTAAAAACAGTTTTCAAGTGATATAATGTGCTTATGAAATGCGGAGGCTGCGGCTTTCGGATTTCTGTTTATCTAAAGGAGAAAAAACTATGAACAACACCTTTTTCTGTGCAAGAGAAAACGGCAAGCTTCACCGACCCAGAACAATTCTGACAGGTTTCGGTTTCATGGCTTCGTCAATTGCATGGGCAATCTATGACCCCTACATCACAAAGATTCTTGAAAGACTTCTCAACGCTTCAAGCATGATTACCGCATGGAGCGCAAAGCTCAACGAAATGTTCCCAGTTCTTGCAAGATTTGCGGAATCTCAGGGCGAAAACGTTGTTACCGAAGCAGGCGGCATAACACTTGTTCCGCTTTTCATCGGTATCATCATGACATTCGATAATATTTTCGGCGTTATTTTCCAGCCGACATTCGGCAAGCTTTCCGACAGATGCCATTCAAAGCTCGGTAAACGCCGTCCCTTCATTGTTTTCGGTGCACCCGTATCGGCATTCCTTTTTTCTCTTATCCCCTGGGTTGCACTCTCGAATTCGCTTCCTCTCACAATGCTCTTCATCATTCTTTTTGTTTTCACAATGTCACTCTGGAGAGCCCCCTGTGTTGCACTTATGCCCGCACTCACACCGCCTTCTCTCCGAAGTGAAGGCAACGCCATCATCAATCTCATGGGTGGCATCGGTTCAGCTCTCGGTCTTGTAGCCGGTTCTCTTGTAGGTGCAATTTACACAGGCATTACAGGCGTTAAAATCACAACCGAAAACGAGCAGGTTGCATTCCCCTATGTTTTCCTTCTCGGCGCAATTATTATGATAATCGGTATGCTTGTTATTCTTCTTTTCGTAAAAGAACCTTCAAGCAAACTCGAAGCTGTTGCAGAGCACAACAGAGCTCTTGACGAAGCAGCAAAGGCTAAGGCAGAAAAAGAAGCAAAGAAAGCGGCAAAGGCTGCTCAGAAAGCTCAGAAACTTTCAAAAGGCGAAAGAAAGAGCCTTGTTTTCATGCTCGGCGGTCTCTTCTTCCTTTTCTGCGGCACAAATGCTATCACAACATTCTTTGCACTTTTCGCAGCCGAAGTTCTCGGAAAAACAACTTCAGAAGCTACCATTATGACCACTCTCTTCGCTGTTTGCTCAGCACTTGCAGCTATTCCTGCAGGTTATCTCGGCAAAAAAATCGGCAGAAAGAAGACCATTCTTCTCGGTCTTGTAGTGTTCATGGCAGTATTTGCACTTTATGTTGTTACACGCAGCTTTGCTCTTATCTGGGTTGCTCTTGTTCTCGGCGGATTTGCAAATATGTTTATCACAGTCAATACCCTTCCTCTTGTTCTTGAAATCGGCGGTATCGACAAAGTCGGTACATTCACACGTTACTACTACACACCAACCTTCTCAGCACACATTGCATCCCCCATCATCTACGGTATTGTCCGTATGCTTTCAGGCACATATCTTTCACTCTTCGTTTACAGCCCCATCATGTTCCTTCTCAGCATTCTCTGCATCATCTTCGTCAAACACGGCGAAGCTATTCCCGATGCAGTTGTTAAGGCTGTTGCCGAAGAAAATGACTAAAAATACTTCCGCCGTTGTTTGAAACTGCATGGCATTCCGCAGCCTGCGGCGGATAAAACGGCAAACATACATCCTTCTATAAAGCCGGGAGCACCGATGTAAATCGGTGCTTTTGGTTTTTGTGCACTTGATTTTCATTTTATCTTATGATAATATACTATCATGAAAAGATTAAAACATATAATTATAAGATACGTTGCGGTTATGACGATATGTGCATTCACGCTTTCTGTTCTTTCGGGATGCAAACCGAAGCCGTCATCTCCGCCCGAACCGACAACATCAAACACCGTCAGGGTTATGTTCCCCGAAGGAACATCGGTAAGTCAGATAGCTCTCATGCTTGAGGAAAACGGCGTTTGCTCCGCCGCAGATTTCATGGCTGAAGCAAACAATCCGCAAAATCTTGAAGGCTTTTCGTTCACAATTCCGAATCCTGAAGAAAGAGCATTTCTTCTTGAAGGTTACCTTTTCCCTGATACATACGAATTCTACAGAAACGAAAGTGCCTCTTCGGCAATAAAGAGATTTCTCAAAAACACTCAGTCAAAACTCACAGACGAAATTGTTGCGGAATGCGATAAGCTCGGATTCACCGTTGATGAAATTCTGACTCTCGCTTCAATAATTCAGGAAGAAGCAGGAAATCCGACGGAAATGCCCAAGGTTTCTTCCGTGCTTCACAACAGACTGCAAAGTTCAAGATTCCCCCGTTTGCAATGCGACGTTGCAACATTCTATCTTCGGGATTATGTGAAACCTTATGTTGACGAAACCCGTTACAAAGAACTTGCCGAGCTTTATAACACATATAAATGTGACGACCTGCCTGCAGGCCCGATTACAAACAGCGGAATCGACGCCGTAAAAGCGGCTCTTTTCCCTGCCGAAACAAACTATTATTATTTCGTGACCGATACCGATGGTGTTTATTACTACGCCAAAACATGGTCACAGCATCTTGAAAACTGTGATATTGCAGGGCTTTGATGCTCTTCTGAATAAACCATACCGAAAGGATTTATTATTATGAAAAAGTTTTTATCAATCATTCTTGTGCTTGCAACCGTCATGGCGCTCTTCTGCTCATGCTCAGCAAAACCTCTTGAATCAGGCGATTATACCTACATCGTTCTTGAAGACGAAACCGCCAAAATTCTGAAATACAACGGTACAGCAGATGTTGTTACTCTTGATATCCCCGACACTGTCGATGATATTAAAGTAACCGTTATCGGTGCAGAGGCTTTTGCAGGCGTTACAACAATCACCGTTATCAATCTCCCCAAGACAATCACAAAGATTGAAGAAAAAGCTTTTTCAGGCAGCTCAATCAAAAAAGCTATGCTTTACCGCTCATCAGTTACAGAAATCGGCGCATATGCTTTCTCGGAATGCAAGAATCTTGTTCAGGTTGACTTGCCTTCAAACCTTGACACTATCGGTGAAAAAGCATTCTATGCCTGCGAATCACTCAAGATTGCAACATTCAGAGGCGACACCGCAAACATTGATGACTATGCATTCGATGCTTGCCCGAAAGTTAAAATCCGTGCAGATAAATCACTTGAAAAAGTAATCAGATATGCAGAAACTCATGCACTTGAACTTAATATAAAATAATAAAATCGCCCGTCATCCAATATAATTTATTGAGGTGACGGGTATGTTTTTTGAAATTAATTCTGCAATAAGCTCCGTTATCTGGGGACCGCCGATGCTTGCGGTTTTTCTCGGAACGGGACTTTTTTTATCGGTCAGAACAAACTTTTATCAGATATTAGGCATAAGAGACTGGATGAAATCCACAGTCGGCTCGCTTGTTGGCAAAAAATCAGATAGTGATTCCCACGGAATTTCTCAATTCGGCGCTCTGACATCTTCTCTTGCCGCCTGCCTTGGCACGGGAAACATCGTCGGGGTTGCGACGGCGCTTTGCTCGGGTGGGGCAGGCTCGGTTTTCTGGATGTGCATTTCTGCAATTCTCGGAATGATGACCTGCTGCTGCGAGAATGTTCTCGGAATAAAATACCGCATAAAAGACAGAACGGAGAAGTGGGTCGGCGGACCGATGTTTTATATTGAGCGGGGCATCGGCATGAAAAATCTTGCCCGTGTATACGCCGTTTTTCTGCTGTGCGCATCGCTCGGAATGGGCAACATGACCCAATCAAACTCCGTTGCTCAGGGTCTTTCGGGATTCGGACTTTCTCCGTTTATAAGCGGTATATTACTTTCTGCAATTCTGATTTTCGCTCTTTCAGGCGGTCTGAAACGGATAACACGACTTTCGCAGGCTCTCATTCCACTCATTTCGGGAGCATTCATTCTCGCTTGTTTCATCATAATTTTTGTCAACCGTGAAAACATCGTTCCGTGTATAAAACTTATATTCAAAGAAGCATTTTCAGTAAAAGCCGTGTCAGGATTCGGAATGGCAAAGGCGATGCGATTCGGCATTTCAAGAGGTGTTTTTTCGAATGAAGCAGGGCTCGGAACCTGCTCGATAATACATTCATCGGCAGATTGCAAGAATCCGTCGGAACAAGGAAAATGGGGAATTCTTGAAGTTTTTATCGACACGGTTGTGATGTGCAGCATAACCGCCGCCGCAATTCTCGCAAGCGGTGCAATGCAGAACAAAAATATCGACGGTGTTGAACTTTGCGCCGCTGTTTTTGAAAGCGTTTTCGGAAAAGCAGGCGGATATTTTCTTGATATCTGCATATGCCTTTTCGCTTTTTGCACCCTTGTTGCATGGTCATATTACGGAAAAACAGGCGCAGAATATCTCTTCGGAACAAAAGGGGCAACCGCATACAATATATTTTATGTTATTGCGGCATTTATCGGCTGCATTTCAAAGCTCGGTTTTGTGTGGAGCATTTCCGACACCTTCAACGGTCTCATGGCTGTGCCGAATCTTTTTGCGCTTCTCTGCCTTTCAAAAGAAGCAACTTCAGATTTTAACGAAAAAAGGCATATGCAGAAATAACCTGCATATGCCTGATTTTTATTTTTCTTCTTCGTTCATATTCTTTGTGATTCTGACATTTGCGGTTTTCCACGCCTGATTAATCACATTATCTTTGCGCTCGGCTTCAAAATTTTCCTGAACAAAAACATCATATTCTCTGTTGTATCTTTCGGCACTCATTTCGTTTCGGATCGCAACATTCCAGTCGAAATCTTCGGGATTGTTGTGGCAATAATAAACGATATAAACAGTTTCGCCGTCATTGAAAAGCTTGGTTTCGCCGCTCTTACGGTTTTCATCAAGAATCCAGCTGTTGGCATAGAAGAAGATATCACCCGTGCGATATGTTCTTTCGTAGCCGAGACCTGTTTCCATCATAGCCTGTCTGACTTCGTCTTCAGTCATTTCACCCGATCCCCATGTTTCATACTTGAGCTGAAGATCATCTGCTATTCCTGCATATTCTTCATCGGTAAGACCTTCGGGATAAACATATTCATATGTCAGAATTGAACAGCTTGTGTCAAAGAAAGCGGGAGTTTCAATATAAACAAGATACTCGTAAAGCTGACCCTGAATAAGACCGATTTCACCGGGAACACGATCTTCGCTGAATGCCCATTCAGCAACTTCATAACCGAAAGTCTTTTCAAGAGCGCTGTAATAATTGAAATGACAATTTGTTTTATGCTGTGCAGTGAAGTTCTCGCCGGGATAATTGTTCTGAGCAAAATCAAGGAATTCCTGCTCGGTTTTGATCTTTGAAATCTCAACGGGATCATATTCGCCTTCAATGGGATAAACTCTTGCTTTTATAACTTTATATTTTGTTTCGTTTTCGCTGAGCTTTGCCTTTACATCTTCTTCAGCAATAGCATTGAAATATTTCTCGTTGGTAATTTCTTCATGCTTCAATGCATATTCCTGCATAATTTCTCTTGCGGCAAACATTGCATAAGTAGTTCCCGCTCCGTAGGTATCGCTGATCATTTCATCGGCGGTTTTGGGTGTTTCGGAATATTTTGCATATTCTTCAATTCTTCCGTAAGATGACATAAGAGCTGCGATTTCGGATTCCGTGAGCTGCGTTCCGTTCTGAACAGCAAGCTCAAAACTTGCATAATTTATCTGCATGGCGTCGATAGCTTTTCGTGTGAAATCCTCTGCGAAAGTATAGTCAACACCAACAGCCATCTGCTCTTCGGGAAGCTTCTTTGTGTCATAACCCGTCATGTTGGCACCGCGTTGATCAATTGAATACTGTATTTCATACATCTGCAGACGGTACTGGTCGAGATAATACATAACAAATTCGCTCTTTGAAATGTTTGTGTCTCCAAGCGTGAGCGCAATTCCGTGTTTTGCGCAGGCATTCTTGCTGTCAAGCTCCGCCTGATTAAGTATTTCAACAAATTCAACGGGCATTTTTGTGCCCTTGTAATCAGCGTAGGTGTATCTTTCGCCTTCAACCTTTGGAGTTGTGACCACGGGAAGAGTTGTATTTTCTTCCTTACCCTTTTCAATTGCAGGCTTAACCACAAATATGCCCACAAGCACTGCCGCAACAACAACTATTACTGCCGCTGCAATTATTATAAATTTTGTTGAATTTTTTGTTTCCGCTTTTTCGGGAACATTAGATGTTTTTACCTGAGAATTCTTGGGGGGATTTTTCTTAGGATTCTTTTTGTTGCTCATTTTCAAATCTCCTTAAGTGCATCAGTTCTGTTTTCTGACGACTTTATATTCATCATACGGATTGTAGTAGGGACATTCGAATTCGCCGCCCTGCATAAATCTGTAAAGCTCGTCCTCATCAAGATTAACAAGACATTCGTAGCATTCGTAGTCTTCGTTATAGTCATAATGGGCGCAGTTTTCACAAATGGACACAGCCATGTTTTCACCTCAATAAATGGGAATGATAATTTCTTTTTCAACCTTCTTGATTCCGTCTGTACCGATATCACGAAGATGCGGAGCAAAAAACATTCCGGGCGCTCTGCCTGACGGATAAAGGTCAAGAAGCGGAGCCATAACAAACGCTCTTTCAAGCACTCTGGGGTGCGGAAGAGTAAGCTCAAAACTTTCTGTTTTGAATCCGTCATAAAGAATAAGGTCGAGATCGATTATTCTCGGGCCGTTCTTTTTTGTTCTCACTCTGCCCATTGCCGCTTCAATCCCGAGGCATTCGCCAAGAAGCATTGACGGCGAAATATTTGCATCCACGAGTATCGCCGCATTGAGATACATTCCGTCATCATCGTCGCAACCGACAGGCTCTGTTTCATAAACGCTTGACGCTTTGATAATCTTAACATCGGGCAGTTTTGCAATCGCTCTGACTGCCGCATTGAGATTTTCGATTCTGTTGCCCATATTTGAGCCGAGAGCAATTACCGCTTCACTCATTTTCTTCAGCCCTTTCTCTGAATATTTCAACTGCCACATATTCAAAATCAGCTTTTATAGGCGCTTCGGGTTTTTTGAGAAGAATGCGGAGTTTTTTGATTTTTCCGAAAGTTTCAAAAAGTCCGTCTGCCACTCTCTGCGCCGCTCTTTCAAGCAAATCATCCTTTTGCGATGTGAATATGCGCACGGTTTCTTTTATTATTTTTGCATAGCTTACCGTATCGTCAACATTATCGCTCTGACACGGTTTGCCGATATCGACATAAGCATCAATATCGAGAACAAAATTCTGACCGTTCTCTTTTTCTTCGGGATTAACCCCGTGATAAGCAAAAATCTTAAGATTTTTAACGATTATTTTATCCATATCAAGCCTTCCTGTATATTTCATCTGCAACTCTTGCACCCTGAACGGCTGAGAAGACATCGTGAACACGGATTATATCCGCACCGCCCATAATTGCCGCCGTATTTGCCGCAACCGTGCCTGAATCGCGCAAAGCAGAATTCTTTTCACCGCTCGCTTCGCCGATGAATCTTTTTCTTGAACACGCCGCAAGGAGCGCAATGCCCTTGAATCTGAGCCATTGCATATTGCGGAGAATCTCAAGGTTATCATTATAGCTTTTGCCGAACCCGAAACCGGGGTCAAGGCAAAGCTGACTTTTCGGCAAACCGTATTTTGCCGCAAGTTCAATTGCTTCAACAAAGAATTTTCTCAGCTCGGCAACAACTCCGTCAGGATACTGTGCAACATCAGACGAGCCGCACGGATTATGCATAGCAACATATCCTGCGCCGTATTCAGCCGCAATCTTTGCAATTTCGGGATTGAAAGCGCCGCTCACATCATTGATTATATCCGCACCCGCTTTGAGTGCCGCCTCTGCGCAGTCGGGATAGAATGTATCAACCGAAACCGCCGCAGTCACATTTCCGCAGATTGCTTCAAGCACGGGCATGAGTCTTTCCTTTTCTTCCGAAGCCGAAAGAATTTCAGCATCGGGTCTGGTTGAGTTTGCGCCGATATCTATTATATCCGCACCCTGCTCCTGCATAAGAAGTGCATGCTCAAGTGCCTTTTCAGGGGTGAAATATATTCCGCCGTCCGAAAATGAATCGGGTGTGTAATTGAGTATCCCCATAACATAAGTTTTTTTGCCGAGAGAGAACTCATGATTTCTTGCCTTGAACATTATCTGTCCCCCGTGAGAAGCGAAATAGCTTCCGCTCTTGTTTTGGCATTGCTTCTCATTGTGCCCCTGAGTGCGGAAGTACGGGTCTGTGCGCCCGAAGCTCTTGCGCCTCTCATGGTCATGCAAAGGTGCTCGGCTTCAATAACAACGGCAACGCCAAGGGGATTGAGATTTTCTTCAAGAAAGTCTGCAATCTGAGCCGTAAGCCTTTCCTGAAGCTGGGGCTTTTTGGCAAAGCAATCAACGATTCTTGCAAGCTTTGAAAGACCGATAACCTTTCCGTCAGAAGGAAGATAGGCAATATGAGCCTTTCCCATAAACGGAATAAGGTGATGCTCACACATCGAATAGAGCGGAATATCTCTCACAACAACCATTTCTTCGTTGCCTGTTTCGTTGAAAAGCTTGAGATGTCTTTCGGGGTTATCTTCAAGACCCGAAAAAATCTCTTCATACATTCTTGCAACTCTTGACGGTGTTTCAACAAGGCCTTCTCTGTCGGGGTCTTCACCGATTGCAATAAGAATCTCTCTTACCGCCGCTTCTATTCTTGCTTTATCCATAACTGTATGCCGCCTTTCATTTTTCAATAACGAGTGTCAGAAGATACTGACCCGAATCTTTATAGTAAGAAAGTGAATCCGTTGAGAATTTCACCTTTGTTTTTTCTTTTGTGTTTCTGAGCACATTATAAAGTCTGCCCGTATCGACAAGCTCGGAAATTGCTTCTTTATATGCAGCTTTGCTTCCGAATCGGAGCTGAATCACATTGCCGCCGTTTTCAAGCTCATTTGCAATAATCGAAGCGAGTTTTTTCTCGTCGCTTCTGTCGTAAGTTTCAAAATATGTGCCCGTTTTTATATAGTAATTTTCCGCAGTTGCTTCGCAATCGAAATCAATCGAAAAATCCCGATGAGTTGCCGCAATCATCTCGTCATTAAGATTGAAATAGGAATACATCACCATTTCTTCGCCGTTTTTGCTCACGGGGTCATCCCATGTGCAGTCGAGATAATAGAAATCACCGTTTATTTTCACGGCATTCCACATATGCGGTCCTTCGGGGTCTTCCGTGTTATCGGAAATACCGCTTACAACAGCATTTTCGATTCCGACCTTGTCAAGAAGAAGTTTTGCCGCCTTTGAATAGCCTTCACATGCCGCCTCGCCGTTGACAATCGCACCGTATGCCGACGAATAAACAAACTCGCCCTGCTCAATACGGTATTTGCAGTTTTTAACAATGAAATCATGGATTTCAAGCTCTGTACGGAATTCATCATCGGTATCGGAAAGAGTTGCAAGAAAATCATTGCAGACTGCATCGAGCTTTTCTTTTTGCTGAGCATAGGTTTCTTTGTCAATATAATATTCCACGGCGCAGAAATTGAAGATTCCCTTTGCCGTTAATGTGCACCGTCTGCCCACGAAAAACAAATCGGGATTATCTGAAAGAAGTGCAGAAAAAACCCGGTCAAGCTGATCGCCGTTTATATCGGGTATTCTCACCTTTTCGGGCATGGAATAAATCTGCGAAAGAATTTCGTTATAAGCGTGTTTTTCGATATCTTCGAGATTATCATAATAATATTTATACGGACTTCCCACATCCGTGAGCTTTTCGGGAATCTTATCCTTCCACGGGTCTGCAATTTCAAGAGCGGTGTTTGCGGCATAAATTCCCACAGCAAGCAAAACAATGCACACAGCCGCTTTGAGCAGAAACGAAATCAGCTTTTTCATACCGCAATCCTTTCTTTATTTTTGGTTGAAATCACTCGGCGAATCAACGGTTGCAACGGCATCGAAACCGTATTCACAAAGAATTTTTATCGCCTTTTCTGCCGTTGAAAAATCAACGATTGTTATGTTTGTGTCAAGGGTGTTGGATATTTTGGCAAATGCCGAGTCGGTTTTGTTGACTCTTGAAGGTTTGAAAATGCTCTTAAGAATATCCCCCATAACAATTGCCTGCGAAGCATTGCCTTTTGCTCCGAGAGTGTCAAGATAGCGGAGATATTTGAAGAGCGAATCGCCCTTGAGAGTCTGCTTCCCCTTAACAAGAATGAGAGTAAGACCCTCGTTTCTGTATTCAACCTGCTCGGGAACGGTTGTTTCGATTCCGCCGAAATAGTTGATCATTGTTCTGAATTTGTTCGCATCGGAGCTTATATATCCGTTGATTTCAGACCCGAATGTTTCTTCAACCGCTTTCACAAAATCTGCGCTGCTTGATTTTGAATGCACATTTTCAATGCTTGAAACCGTGCCCTTGTAATTCACAAGTGTTTCGGGCGGAAGAGTGCATACCGTTGCCTTCCTTTCAGGCATGGCGAACTTTACGAGCCATGCAAATTGCAGGTCTTTTTTGTTCTCGCCCGTACACCAGAAAAGATAAGTTCTTTCGCCATAGACTTCAGGAATTCCCGATGTTACCGTTTCGGTTACAGGCTCTGTTTTTGCCTCACCGCTTATTGCACGGTTCACATCAAAATCATATTTTTTAAGTATCGCAAGTGTTGATATCGCAAGCACCGTAAATACACAAGCAAAGAAAATAACAAAAAATCTTTTGCTCTCTTCGCTCATCTTTCCTCTTGCGGTGCGGAAATTCATATTCTTTCTCTTATTCATTATAAACTCACCGTTTAATCAAAATTGCCGCAGTTTCGCTGTCAAGATAAAGCTCTCTGCCGTTGATTTTGCCGCCGCAAAGAACTTCGTAGCCATTCTCGGGAAGAAGATAAGTAATCGGGTGAGAATTGCGGTTAGCAACCGTCATTATTCTCTCATTCCTGCCTTGTCTTTCATATGCTACACAACCGAGAGTTGATGAAACGGGAACAAAACTGCCGTCTTTGAAAACGGGATGCTCCGCTCTGATTTTTCCGAGAATTCTGTAATATTCAATAAGCTCATTATCCTCATTTCCCCACGGATAACAGCCTCTGTTGAAGGGGTCTTCGCCGCCTTCTGCACCTGCTTCGTCGCCGTAATAAATACACGGAACGCCGGGCAGAGTGAACTGCATTGCCGCAACAAGTCGGAGAAGTTTTTTTCCGATGTTTCTCTGTTCATCGTCAAGACCACCCTGATATCTTCCGTTGCAGCCATTTCTGTAATTACCGAAAGTTGCGAGTCTGTTAAGCACACGGCAGATATCATGAGTGCCGATGTGATTCATAAGGCAGTCAAGCGCATCTTTCGGATAGTTTTCGCATATTTCCGCAATTTTATCGTTGAATCCATCTGCATTTGCCGAGATTGCAAAGTCTATAAGGCAATCTGCAAACGGATAATTCATAACGGAATCGAGCTGACCGCCCAGAAGATAGGGTCGCCTTTTTCCCTAGCTTATCTTGTTGGATGCATCTTCCCAGAATTCGCCGAGAATATATGGATCTTTGTTTTCTGACTTCACGGCATTGCGGAGAGCATTGAGAAATTTATCGGGCAATTCATCCGCAACATCAAGACGCCAGCCGCTCGCACCCGCTCTGAGCCATTTGCGGAGAATTCCGTTTTCTCCTGCCATATATTCAATATATCCGTCGTTTTCTTCATCGATTTCGGGCAGGATATCAACACCCCACCAGCTTTCGTAATCATCGGGAAAATTCCTGAATTTGTACCATCCGGAATAAGAGGATTCCTTGCTGTTATATGCGCCGACGGAATCATATCTTTTTTCTTTGTTGAAATAGATGCTGTCTGACCCCGTATGACTGAAAACGCCGTCAAGAATGATTTTTATTCCTTTTTTCTCTGCTGATTTGCAAAGATCGGAAAACTGTTTTTCCGTGCCGAGAAGCGGATCGGTTTTTTCATAATCCGCCGTGTCATAGCGGTGATTGGAATGAGCCTCAAAAATCGGATTGAGATAAATACATCCGACCCCGAGAGATTTTATATAGTCAAGTTTCTGCTCAATTCCCTTGAAATCGCCGCCGAAGAAATCATATTTTGTTATTCTGCCTTCGCTGTCAGGCTCCCACATCGGAGCGCCGCCCCAATCGTTGCGAAGCACTCTTTCGGAAGGAATATTTATCTTTTTTGTTCCCGAAGAAGCGAATCTGTCGGGAAAAATCTGATAGATAACCGAGCCTTTTATCCAATCGGGGGTTGAGAAATCCTTTGAATAAACAGTCAGCTGAAAGCTCGTGCCGTCAGGCGATATTCTTCCGTTTCCGCCGTCAAAACGGGTAATTATACTTTCTCCGTCATTTCTTATGACTGAAAAATGATACCAATAAAGACCGCTTTTTTCGGGAGTGAAGTCAACCTTCCACCACTCTTCATGCTCGCCTTCCATTCTTTCCCATGACATCGGGCAGCAGTAATATTCGCCGCTGTCACCCGTCATAATAAGATTTGCGCCCGTGCAGCAAAAACTTCTGGGCATAACGATTCTGAAGGTTATTTCTTCACCTTCACGCACCGCACCGAAACGGCTTTTATGATAACTTAATCTTGAATTATAGGGTATAAAACTCATGTGAATTTTCCTTAATTTCAGTTTATGGGGATATAGGGAAGTTCCGTTATTTTAACAAGAACATCAGTCAGGAAATATCCCGTGCCGATAAGCGCAAGGATTCCTGCCGTCAGAAGCACAGCGGATACAATTCTTTTGACCCTGACTCTTTCTTCATAGCTCGGACCCGTTCCGAATCGTGCGGAAAAATCCGTTATGCTCTTTCTTTCGGACGGCTTGAGCGTTTTTTCAATTTTACCTTTCTGAATCATAAACTACTCCTCAGGCAAAAAGATTTGTGTCGCTGAATCCGACAAATGCAAGCGAAATCATCGCAACATATAAAAACATTGTGGGTGTTCCTTTGAAAATTTCGGGGATATTCTTGTTTTCCGCAAGAATTCTTGAACCCGTGCTGATGAGAGCCGCCGCAAGAACAAAAGCGATACCTGCGCCGATACCCGAACCGATGCTGTCGGCAAACGAATAAGCCGCAGAATGGTTGATATAAGGCACGGCAAGAACGAGTGTGTTGAGCGCCGCAATGCCGAGCGTTCCGAGAAATTCATTTGATGCTTTGAAAATGAATCTTGCCGCAATAACAACAACAAGGAATACCGCCGCAAGAATGCCGCCGTAAACCGCCGCTCTTATCGCATAGGTAACATCCGCCATAACGGGGATGGTGTCAATAAGACTGCAAAGAACGCTTGTCACAACGGAAAATCCCGAAATCATTGCGGCAAATTTTCCGAACATACCCGGTTTTGTGGAAACTCTTATTGCCTCACTCATGCCGAGACCCGAGCTGAGAACAAGATTCTGAACAAAAACCGTATAAAGGGCGGTTATAAGCATATCGGAGATTATTTTCATTGCTTATCCCCCTTTTCAAAATAGTCTATGCCAAGCGACCTGAAGAAATCCTCGATATCTTCATCCGCGCTGCTTTTTATTTCTTCAGCCGTCTGCGGTTGAGCCTTTTCTTCCAAAACTTCAACTTCTTCAGGCTGTTCATTCCAGAATTCTTCAAAAATTTCAACCTCGGTTGTTTCACTTGCAACTTCTTCGGTCACGGTTTCATTCTCTGCAGATTCCTCTTCGCCGAGATATCTGTAGCTGAGAAATGCTTTGAGACCTGCCGCAAGAAATCCGAGCAGGACAAGGCATCCGAAAGGCATTGACATACCCTTGAAAACAACGGGAAGGTCAAGTTTTACGCCTGCAAGATAACCGCTGCCGAAGATTTCTCTGATTGCACCCACAATAAGCATAACTGCGGATGCACCTATGCTTACCGATGCCGCATCAAAAAACGCAAGTTTAACGCTGTTTTTGACCGCAAACTGCTCGCAATGAACGGCAGTTACGGAATTTATCGCAACAAGCGGAATATAAATTTTCATTCCGAGACTGATATCGATGAGTGTTTTTGTTTCGATATACCAGAGCAAGGGGCAGATAAGTGCAAGACCGATGATAAGATACAAAGGAACTCTGAACCATCTCGGTAATTTTTTGAAACAAGCGCTTGCGATAACGCAGGTTACCGTGAGCACAATGCAAAGAGCAACCGAAAGTGCCGCAGAACCTATAAGTGTTGTTGAAGGGGCAACAACGGGGCAAAGACCGACGAGCTGAATAAGAACGGGATTAAAAATCAGCGCGCCTTTTACGAGCATATCCTTGAATGTGATGTTGCTGTTACTCATTTTTCAGCCGCCCCCTTTCTTTTCGGAAAAGAAGCAGAAAACACCTTGAATCCTGCATCAAGAACGGGTCTGAAACCGTTGGCAAGAAGAATTGCAAAGCATACGGGTTCTTCAAAAACACCTGCACCTCTCATTGCCATGCAAAGAATGCCGCAGACCGCACCGTAAATAACTCTGTTGATGCTGCCCTGAGGCAGAGTTGCAGGGTCGGTAAGCAAAAATACACCTGCAAACATGAGCGAACCTGCAGAAAGTTCAAGCACGATGCTTGTGAGTGCCGATGCATTGATTCTGGGCGAAACAGCAGCAAAAACCGCACAAGCCGCAACAAATCCGAGAGTTGCGAGCAATGCTTTTTTTCTTCTGACAAAAAGATAAACACAGCAGGCAAGCATAAGAATTCCGCAACCCGTACCCATCGGTGCGGCAACATTTCCTGCAAGAATATCAAAAATATTTGCCGTGCTGATATAGACCGACTGACCTTTCATGAGCATACTTCCGATGGATTTTGCGCCAAGGAGCTTTGTTTCCGAGTCAACGGAATAGTCAAAAATCATATCTTTGAAGCATATACTTATGAAAGCGAAACCTGCGGCGGAAGGCACAAACGGAGAATGAAGCGCACCGCCAAAGGGTATCTTGACCGCAATAACCGCAAATGCCGCGGCAACGGCAGGCACATAAAGCGGTATTCCCGCAGGGAGCATAACCGCAATTGCAAGTCCGATAAAAATATTACTGAAATCACGCAGATGAAAAGTCTTTCCGAGAATTGCTTTCACGCTGAAATCGCAAGCCAGTGCGGTCAGGACTCCGACGAGTGCAACCGAAAGAAAGCGTGTTCCGTAATATATCAGAGCAACAATGCACGGAGCGGCAATCATCACAAGATAGTCGCCGAAAATCCGTGAGGTTGTGACTGTATTTTGTTTTGCGGAGCTGTTAGCCAAAGCTGTCACCTCTGAAATTCCAATATTTATTCATTGCATACCGTCATGAAAAAACATATCATAGAATAAATGATATGCACCAAGGGAGGCAAAACAATGAAAATCAATTCCCCTGCCGAGGACAGAATAATAGTTGATTTGACCGAGCAGGATTTGCTCGAGCTGAATATTACATACGAAGAAATGGATTATTCCACAACGCAAACCCGCCGTGTTATCTGGACCGTGCTTGACGAAGCAGGCAAATCTCTCGGAAGAGACCTTGACCCGTCAAGAAAAATGATAATCGAAGCATCGCCGAAAAGGGGCGGCGGCTGTACGCTGAGTTTCACCATTCTTGACAACCGTAAACCCTGCGGCATCCAGAAGCAGTTTCTTAAAAAGCAGGAAAAATATATTCTCTGCGAATTTGAAAACGCCGATATGCTCATGAAAGCGGCGGATTGCCTGAAAAATCTCAGATATATAACTCAGAGCAGTCTTTACGGACAAAACGGAAAATACCGTCTTTTGCTCAGCGGAAACGAAGATGTGCCGAAAATCCGTCAGAATTGCTCGGAATTCGGTTCGGTGCAAAACTGCTCGGAGCTTGCCTGCAGTTTCACAAAAGAGCATTGGGATGAGCTTGTCCGTGAGAACGCAATCCAAAAAATCATCAGCCGATAAATGCCTTTTCAGCGAGATTTCTCAAATCATCAATAGCCTTTGCGGCATCTTCCGCACCGAAAACGGCACTTCCCGCAACAAAGACATTCGCACCTGCTTCAGCGGCTGTTTCAACTGTTTTGTCGTTGATTCCGCCGTCAACCTGAATGTCGGTTGAAAGACCTCTGCGTTTGATTTCCGAACGCAGGGTTTTTATTTTATCCATGGTTTCATACATGAATGACTGACCGCCGAATCCCGGCTCAACCGTCATAACAAGCACCATATCAAGTTTTTCAAGATAAGGAAAAACTTCTTCAACGGGAGTGTTGGGTTTGACGCTTATTCCCGCTTTGCATCCGCAGGCAATGATTTTATCAACCGTTGCCGCAGTATCGGATGAGCTTTCAATATGAAAAACGATGATATCCGCACCCGATTTTTTGAAATCTTCAATATAATCAAGCGGTGTATCTATCATAAGATGAACATCAAAAATGAGATTTGTTTTGTTTCTGATACTCTTGATTACGGGCGCACCGAAAGTTATATTGGGAACGAATCTGCCGTCCATAACATCAAGATGAAGATAGTCAGCGCCGCAAATCTCCATTCTCTTTGCTTCAGCACCGAGAGACGAAAAATCGCTTGCAAGAACTGACGGAGAAATTTTAATCATGGTATACTCCTCCTATTTTAATTAATATATTATAACAATATTTATCTTTAAGGTCAATATAATAAATATTAAATTATTATAAATAAAAGAGACGGAGTTTCCCCCGTCTCAAATCATTTTATTAACTATTCTGTCAACGCCTTTTTCGTCAACCGTGAAAGTTTCGATATAGGTCTCAATTTCACTTTCCGATTCATCGGAATAAAGATCGGCTATGCACGAAGAGCGGTAATTCACATAAACCGCGTCTCCTTTATCCTCAAGACTTTCTTTGAGCACGGCAAACACACATTCGTCATATTCAAGAATCTGCACCGTGCCGTTTGTCTGGGAATAAACTTTTTCAAAAAATCCTTCGGGATATCCGTCTGAATCTTTTTTGAGAATGATTGTATCCGAAAGAGTATAACCCGAAGCAGTTACAGATTCCGCAAACTTTTCCGCTTCAACCGCAGTATTCTGTTCCATAGCCTTGAAGGATTCAATCAACGCGAGCTTATCTGCCTGCGGCATCGCAGAGCCGTCTGCCGCCGTGAAATATGCGCAAACCGTACGGAAGCTCACATAGTTTGAATAAAAATAATCGGTCAGTTCCTTTTCAGCCGCCGCATTGCCGATTCCCCTGTCATAAGTTGCGGTGAAAATCGCATCATTATATGCTTCGGAAGTCATGATTTTGGTCAGGGTCTGTTTTGAAACGCCTATTTCATTGTAATGATTCTCAAATCTTGTCCAGAAATAATTGACGTTATCTGCAATTTCAACCTTATCCGCCGCAGAAAGAGAAAGCCCCTTATCCGCAAAACTTGTGTTGACGGCAAGATATTTTTTACACTCATCAACCGCAGTTTTTTTGATAAGTTTTTTTTCGGGATTTTCTTCAAGACCGTAATCTGACGGACGGTGAATGACCTTGTCGAGATAATATGTGAAAATCTCGCTGTCGATTTCCGTGCCCGAAATAACAAGAACGGTCTTTTTTGCCGTTCCGCAAGCGGTAAAAGTGAATAAAATCAGAACGGCAAGCACCGCCGATATAATTTTTCTCATAAAAACACATCCGTTTCTTTGATGTTGAAGTAAATTATATCATAGATTCCGACCTTTATCAATGAAATACAAAAAATACATCAAAAAAATTTAAAAAACATCTTTATTCCTTCGGATTTTTGTTGTATAATCATAGTGTATCAAAATCTTTACGGGGTGAAAACAATGGAAAAAATTCAGATTAAAATCGCTAACGAAGTATATAATATCATGACAGACGACAACCTTGAATATGTTGCAAAACTCGGCGAAGAGCTTGACGCAAAGCTTTCCGCAATCGTTAACGGCAACGCAAGAATTTCCGTCACTCAGGCTGCCGTTCTCACCGCTCTTGAATATGCAGATGCATCAAAGAAGTGCGAAATCACGGCCGAAAATCTCAGAAATCAGATTCAGGAATATCTTGAAGAATCCGCAAGAGCAAGAACAGATGTTGAAATCATGAAGCGTGAAAACGAAAGACTCCTCAAAGAAATCGCTTCTCTTAAAACTGCGAAATAATGGCAGCTGAAATTCTTGCACCCGCAGGCTCTTTTGAATCTCTGACTGCCGCCGTAAGATGCGGCGCAAATGCGGTTTATCTTGGCGGAAAAGCTCTCAACGCCCGAAGAAATGCGGCGAATTTTTCCGACGAAGAGCTTAAGAGAGCCGTTGAATATTGCCACGAAAGAAATGTTAAGGTCTATCTCACACTTAACACTCTCGTGGGAGATAACGAAAAAGAAACGGCATATGAAGCAATCGAGTGCGCCTGCAAAGCTGATGTGGACGCACTTATTTTGCAGGATATCGGGCTTGCTTCCATGGTGAGGCAGGTTGCTCCCGATATGCCCATTCACGCATCAACCCAGATGTCCGTTCAGAGCATTGAAGGCATCAGAATCCTTGAAAAACTCGGCTTTTCAAGAGTTGTACTCCCCCGTGAACTTTCCGAAAAAGAGATAAAAGCGATTTCTGCTCAGACCGATATGGAGCTTGAATATTTTGTTCACGGCGCACTTTGTATGTGTGTTTCGGGTCAATGCCTGATGAGTGCAATGCTCGGCGGAAGAAGCGGAAACAGAGGCCTTTGTGCACAGCCGTGCCGACTGCCTTTCGGTGTCAACGGCAAGGGCGGAAACAATCTCAGCCTTAAGGATTTATCGCTTGTCGACGAACTTTCAAGGCTTAAAAAAGCAGGCGTCTGCTCGTTCAAAATCGAAGGCAGAATGAAGCGCCCCGAATATGTTGCAGCGGCTGTAACCTCCTGCAAAAACAGCCTGAACAATACCCCCGATGAAGAAATCAACAGTTCGCTTCACGCCGTTTTTTCCCGTTCGGGATTCACGAAAGGATATTTTGAAGGCAAACTCGGCAAAGAAATGTTCGGCACAAGAAGAAAAGAAGATGTTGAGAATGCTGCGCCCGTACTTTCGGGTCTGCAAAGGCTCTATGACAACGAAAACCCGCTTATCCCCGTTGATTTTTCGCTTGTTTTCAAATCATACGAACCCATAAAACTCACCGCATCCGCACTCGGAAAAACCGTTTTTGCCGTAAGCGAAAAAACACCCGAAACAGCAATGAACAAACCGCTCAGCCGTGAAGACCTGTGTGCCAGAATCTCAAAATGCGGCGGAACACAGTTTTATGTGAATAATATTGATATCGACTTTGAAGAAGGTCTTATCATATCCGCAGGTGTGCTGAATGCACTTCGCCGAGATGTGCTTTCAGCTCTCGGAAATTCAATCGCAGACAGCAGAAATAGTTCTGTTAATGAATATAAAAACACTGTCGCACCGCATTTTGCAAAGGAATTTTCGTTCCATGCAAGATTTTTCAAAGAAGATCAGATCCCCGACAATCTTAACGGGATTTCAAGGGCGATTGTACCGATTGAAACATCACCCGAAACCGTAAAATCCCTTATTTCTCAAGGGGTTGAAGTTGCCGCCGAAATTCCTGCGGCGGTATTTGGAAATTCCGAAAAATATATTGAAAAACTCCGTATTCTCAAAGAAAACGGAGTTTCTCTCGCATGGGTCTGCACCCTTGACGGTGTCGGCATTGCCGAAAAAGCAGGTCTTGGTTTTGCATCGGGATTCGGAATGAATATATATAATAGTATATCATTAAGTGAAATCAAGTCACTCGGTGCGACGGATTCTCTCGTTTCGTGCGAAGCGCAGATGAATGATATTTCCCGTCTCGGCGGCGATATTCCGAGGGGAATCATGATTTACGGCAAGATTCCGCTCATGATGACCCGTAACTGTCCCGTAAAAAACAAGCTGACCTGTAACGAATGCGGAATGCAGAGTTATCTCGTTGACCGCATGGGCATTGAATTCCCCGTTATCTGCAAGAACGGTGCAAGTTTCATTCTCAACTCCAGACCTCTCTGGATTGCCGACAAATTGAATGCGATTCGCAATCTTGATTACGGTCTGATTTATTTCACCAACGAAACCAAAGTTGAGTGTGAAAACATTCTTGCCGACGCGCTCAAAGGCGCAAATCCCCCGACTGAATTCACCAGAGGAATGTATTTCAAAGGTGTTTTATAAAATTATTAATCAATATATATTGCTTTGCTGACGATATAAATCTGCATGATACAATATATATGTATCCCCCGAAAACAATTGAAAATTTTCAAAAAAAGTTCTTGACTGCAGTTGACGAATGTGGTATGATAATCGTACCTCTGCAAGAGGGTTCTTTTTTTGCGCCCGAAAACAGATTGTTACGCAGAGGGAGGCCTGGCTCTGTTTCAGGTTGCCTGATAGACCCGATATACAGGGCTAAATATTCCAAAAATGGAGGTGCCGCACATGGCTGCTAACGGTAAAAGAGTAAAGATTACCCTTTCATGCACCGAATGCAAACAGCGCAATTACAACACAATGAAAAACAAGCAGAACACACCCGACAGACTGGAGATGAACAAGTACTGCCGTTTTTGCAGGAAGCATACTCTCCACAAAGAAACCAAATAATTAAGCGGGAGGATTTAACCTATGGCTAAAAAGGAACTTTCCCAAGCAGCAGAAAAGGTTGCCGCCGCTGAAAAGCAGAAGGAAAAAAAGCCTGCTAACCCCAACGGAAATATCTTCGTAAGAGCCGGCAAGGCAATCAAAAAGTTCTGCAAAGACATCAAAGGCGAAACAAAGAAGATTGTTTGGCCCGATGCAAAGACTGTCTTGAAGTCAACCGCAATCGTTCTCGTAGTAGTTATCGTTTGCGCACTCGCAATTTTTGCTGTTGACCAGCTTCTTGCTCTTCTCCTTTCACTTCTCGAAAGAGCTGCTGAATCGGTAGGCAATGCTGACGCTGCCGCAGAAGTTGCAACAACGCTTGCAAACGCTGCTAACTGATTACAGGAGGATAACCGATGTCTATTGACACAAGATGGTATGTAGTTCATACCTACTCAGGTTATGAAAACAAGGTTGCAACCAATATCGAAAAGATGGTTGAAAACCGCAGAATGCAGGATCAGATTCTGGAAGTCAAGATTCCCACCGAAATCGTAACCGATGCAGAGAAAAAGAAGGAAGTTGAGCGCAAGCTCTTCCCCGGCTATGTTCTCGTTAAGGTTGCAGTTGCTCCCGATAAGGACAACCGTCCCAAGATGAGCGACGAAACTTGGCTCCTTATCCGTAACACCAGAGGCGTTACAGGATTCGTTGGTCCCGAAAACAAAGCAATACCTCTTACCGATGAAGAAGTTATCAGGCTCGGAGTCGAGAAGAGAAGCGTTGAAGTTTCCTATAATGTTGGCGACACAGTTAATATCATCGACGAAATTTTTGACGGCTTCAGCGGTGTTGTTGAGGAAATCGACACAGACAATAACCTTGTTAAAGTTACGGTTTCCGCACTCTTTGGCAAACAGACAACTGTTGAGCTTGAGCTCGATCAGGTTGAACTTGCCGAATAATCACGGTAATTTGAGGGTTAAACCCTTTCAAATTTAGCGCGTTTTTGCGCAGTCCCGTCATTTTGACGCGGGCTTCGTGGGAGGAGCTTCAAAGCTCCGCAATTTACCACAATTTATGGAGGTTTTAATTATGGCACAGAAAGTAGTTGGCTTAATTAAGTTGCAGATTCCCGCAGGTAAGGCAACACCCGCTCCCCCTGTAGGTCCTGCTCTCGGTCAGCACGGCGTTAACATTATGGCTTTCACAAAAGAATTCAACGAAAGAACAAAGAACGACATGGGTCTTATCATCCCTGTTGTTATCACTGTTTACGCTGACCGTACATTCAGCTTCATCACAAAGACCCCGCCCGCAGCACTACTTATCAAGAAGGCTTGCGGTATTGAAAGCGGTTCGGGCGTTCCCAACAAGACCAAGGTTGCTTCAATCTCTCAGGAACAGATTCGCAAGATTGCTGAGCAGAAGATGCCCGACCTCAACGCTGCTTCAGTTGAAACAG
>JAZRJH010000056.1:0-6443 GCA_045645685.1 Acutalibacteraceae bacterium | reverse complement strand
ACCGGAGCGAAGGCATCTTGTGCAAGCGTGAACTCTCTTGGGAGTACCGTTAACTACAGCCTTAACTCTCTTTACGTTGGGCTTCCATGTTCTGTTTGAACGTCTGTGTGAGTGGGAAACCTGAATGCCGAATGACACATCTTTACCGCAGAAATCGCATTTTGCCATGTGTCACACCTCCTTGTTTAGTCATTAACAGATGATATATTAACAGATAACAGCGCAAATTGCAAGTGTTTTTTTTATTTTTTTATCGTAATTTTCAAATTAATTTCAGCTTCGTAAAAAATATTTGAAAATAGACTTGCAATTTCGAAATTAATGGTATATAATGCATACAGAACATTTGTTTGATAGGACTTTTGGAGGTATGAAAATGGCAGATAAAAAGAAAGCTCTTGAAACCGCTCTTGCTCAGATTGAAAAGGCATACGGTAAAGGTACAATTATGCGCCTCGGTCAGAATGACGGCATGAATGTTGAAGCAATATCCACCGGCTCAATCGCACTTGACGCCGCAACAGGCATCGGCGGTTTGCCCAAGGGAAGAATTATAGAAATATACGGCCCCGAATCATCGGGTAAAACAACGCTTGCTCTTACTGTTGTTGCTCAGGCGCAGAAGGGCGGCGGAGAAGCGGCGTTTATTGATGCTGAGCACGCTCTTGATCCTTCATATGCGGCGAATCTCGGCGTTGATGTTGACTCTCTTCTTGTTTCACAGCCCGATAACGGTGAGCAGGCTCTCGAAATTGCAGAAGCACTTGTTCGTTCAGGTGCACTTGATGTTGTTGTTATTGACTCTGTTGCAGCTCTTGTTCCGCGCTCAGAAATTGAGGGCGAAATGGGTGATTCTCACGTTGGTGCTCATGCAAGACTTATGTCTCAGGCGCTCAGAAAAATTGCAGGTGCCGTTGCAAAGTCAAACACAATTATTATCTTCATTAATCAGCTCCGTGAAAAGGTCGGCGTTGTTTACGGTAATCCCGAAGTAACAACAGGCGGCCGTGCACTCAAGTTCTATTCAACAATGAGAATCGATGTCCGCCGTGTTGAAGCTCTCAAGGGCGCAGGCAACGAAATCGTCGGTAACAGAACAAAGTGCAAAATTGTAAAGAACAAGGTTGCTCCTCCGTTCAAAGAAGCTGAATTTGATATTCTCTATGGCAGAGGCATCTCCAAGGAAGGCGAAATGGTTGATCTCGGCGTTAAGTTCGATGTTATTCAGAAGAGCGGCGCATGGTTCTCTTACGGGGATATGCGTCTCGGACAGGGCAGAGACAATGTCAGAGAACTTTTCTTCAACACACCCGATCTTGCTCAGGAAATCGAAGGAAAAATCAACGCTAAAATGCGTGAAGCTGCAGAAGCCGCAAAGGCAAAGAAGCCTGCAAGACCTGCTATGCCTGCACCTCCCGCTGCAGAACCCACAACAAAAGCAGGCGCAAGAGCCAAGCTCGATATAGTTGTTGACGACGACGAATAATTATGAAAATTTCAATCAATCAGGGTAAACAGAATAAGATTCATGTTCTTTGTGACGATGAGTATATGTTTACCGTTGATGCCGAATACTGGTTCAGCAGCCCGTATCACGGCGTAAGCAATATTGAAGATGAAGAGGAGTTGGCGGCTTTTTTTGAAGCCGTCGGCTCCCGTTATGCTTTTATATCGGGTTTGAGGCTTCTTTCTTACCGTGACCACAGCCGAAAAGAGCTTATCAACAAGCTCTGTCAGAAAGGTCACAAAAGAGAATATGCCGAAAAAGCCTGCGAAACTCTTGAATATTACGGATATATCAATGATGAACGCTATGCTCAGAGCCTTGCGGAAAGCCTTGTTGAGCGCAAAGGGATGAGTATAAGGGGTGTGAAAACCGAGCTTTTTCAGAAAGGTATTTCAAGAGAAATTGCCGATAATGTTGTTGAAAGTCTTGACTTTGACCCCGTTTTGCGTATTATAGACTTAATAAACACCAAATATTCACGCTGTCTGTCGGATGAAAAAGGGATGAAACGAATGGTTTCTGCTCTTCAGCGGCTTGGTTACAGATGGTCGGATATCAACAGCGCATTGCGACAGATTGAAATCGAAACGGAGGATTTTGGCGATGTATAAAATTGGAATGATATCTTTGGGTTGTCCCAAAAATCAGGTTGATGCGGAAAGAATGCTTGCACAGCTTGATAAAAACGGTTTTCAGATTGCCGATTGCTATGAAGGCGTTGATGCGGTAATTATCAACACCTGCGGATTTATTGATGCCGCAAAGCAGGAAGCGATTGAAAATATTCTTGAAATGGCGCAGCTCAAGGAAGAAGGAATTGTCAAGAACATCATTGTAACAGGTTGCCTTGCGCAGCGCTACAAAGAAGAAATTCTTGCAGAAATTCCCGAAACCGATGCAATAGTAGGTATCGGTGCAAACGGAAACATTGCCGATATTACCAAAAAGGTTATCGAAGGTGAAAAAATCTTTGAAATGCCTTCAAACACAGAGCTTCCTCTCGTTGGCGAAAGACTTCTCACAACTCCCGAACATTGGGCGTATCTGAAAATTGCCGACGGATGTTCAAACCGTTGCACATATTGCTCCATTCCTTCAATAAGGGGTGACTTCAGAAGCGTGGAATTTGAAACCGTTGTTGAAGAAGCAAAGGCACTTGCCGCTGCAGGAACAAAGGAACTTATTCTTATTGCTCAGGACACAACAAGCTACGGTATCGATCTTTACGGTAAACTCCGACTTCCCGAATTGCTTGATGCTCTTTGTGAAATTGAAGGCATCGAATGGATCCGTATGCTCTATTGCTATCCTGATAAAATCACAGATGAACTTATTGAAACGATGGCTCGCCAGCCTAAGGTTCTTCACTATATCGACCTTCCGCTTCAGCATGCCGACGACAATATGCTGAAAGCTATGAACAGAAGGGGAGACAGCGCTCATATCCGTTCTGTTATCTCAAAAATCCGTGAAGCAATGCCTGATGCCGTTATCAGAACAACATTCATTGTAGGATTCCCCGGCGAAGGCGAAAAAGAATTTGAAAATCTTGCGGAATTTGTCAATGAAATCGAATTTGACCGTCTCGGTTGCTTCTCATTCTCTCCGCAGGAGGGAACTCCCGCATATGATTTTGAAGATCAGGTTGAAGAAGATGTCAAGCTCCGCAGAGGCGAAATAATCATGCAGGATCAGCTTGAAATCGTAACTGTCAAGAATCACGAAAGAATCGGCAAAAGATACCGTGTTATCGTTGAAGATTATGACGGATATACCGACAGTTATTCTGGCAGAACATATATGGATGCACCCGAAATTGACGGCATGATTTCATTTACAACCGAAAATCATTATGAAACAGGCGATTTTGCCGAAGTTGAGATTATCGGTGTGAATGATTATGACCTTATCGGAAAGGATATTAACAGCTGAAAATGAATTTACCTAATAAATTAACAGTAATCAGAATGATTCTTACGCCGTTTTATCTTGCAGCAATGCTTGTCGGTTTCAGGTATCATTATCTTACCGCTCTTGTGATATTTACGGTTGCATCAATAACGGATTTTCTTGACGGAAAAATCGCAAGAAAGAATAATCTTGTTACAACTTTCGGAAAGCTCTGCGATCCCGTAGCGGATAAAATGCTCACAACCGCCGCTCTGCTTGCATTTATGCAGCTCGGTCTTTGCGATATCTGGGTTGTTATGATTATTCTCACCAGAGAATTCCTTGTCACATCTTTCAGACTCGTTGCTTCGGCGCAGGGCGTTGTTATCCCTGCAGGTATTCTCGGAAAAATCAAAACTGTTTGTCAGATGGTGTTTTCGATTCTCATCATGCTCGGCTTGCTTATCGGAGAATTTGTTTCGTTTGATTTTGATAAATTTGCTCTTGTTTCAAACATTCTTCTTTGGGTAACAGCCGTGCTTACCGTTGTTTCCGGAATAAAATATATTATTGACGGCAAAAAAGTGATTGACTTTTCAAAATAAAAAACATATAATATTATAGATATCAAAATGCAATCGTCGGGAGAGTAACCGATTCAGCGGCATAACAGAGAGGAAGCAGGCAGCTGGAAATGCTTCTTATGTCAGATTTGGCGAAATGCACCCGTCGGCACGCAGGGGGAAATAACAGTATCTCTGTGCGTATGGCTGCGTTAAGGCCGCTCGGTTCGGAGATTTTCTCCCGACCAATGAGTTACAAACAGGAGTGGAACCGCGTTAATTACGCCTCCGTAGTCAGATTGACTGCGGAGGTTTTTGTATTTATATAAGGGTGTGATTTATTGTTTAAACAGTTAAGAGAAGATATTGCCTGCGTCAAGGACAGAGACCCTGCCGCACGTTCGGCGATTGAAATCCTTTTGCTTTATCCGGGTCTCAAAGCTATCAGGCTTCACAGACTTGCAAATAAATTTTATAAAAAGAAAATGTATTTTGCCGCAAGATGGCTCTCTCAGCGTGCATCAAAAAAAACGGGTATCGAAATGCATCCTGCCGTTGAAGTGGGTAAAAGATTTTTTATCGACCACGGAACAGGTGTTGTTATCGGTGAAACGGCCGTTATCGGCGATGATGTTACCATCTATCAGGGCGTTACACTCGGCGGTACGGGTAAAGACACGGGCAAAAGACATCCTACAATCGGCAATAATGTTATGATTGGTGCAGGTGCAAAGGTTCTCGGACCGCTTGTTATCGGCGATAACTCAAGAATTGCCGCGGGTGCCGTTGTTCTCAACGATATTCCGCCGAATTCAACAGCTGTCGGTGTTCCTGCAAGGGTTGTCAAACGTGACGGCGTAAGGGTTGACGATCTTGATCAGGTTCATATTCCAGACCCCGTTGCGCAGGAAATCGCAAGGCTTGAAAATGAAATTAATTTGTTGAAAAATCAGCTTAATCAGGAGGATAAATAAATGAAGATTTTTAACACTCTCACAAGAGAAAAGGAAGAATTCAGACCCATAAAAGAAGGCGAAGCAAAAATTTATGCTTGCGGCCCCACGGTTTATAATTTTATCCACATCGGTAATGCAAGACCTATCTGTGTTTTTGATGTTCTCAGAAGATATCTTGAATACAGAGGCTATAATGTTACTTTCGTTCAGAACTTCACAGATATTGATGACAAAATCATCAAGAGAGCAAACGAAGAAGGTCTCTCGTTCAAGGAAATTTCCGAAAAGTATATTGAAGAATTCTGGACCGATGCAAAGGGTCTTAACTTCCGCCCTGCAACAATCCATCCCAAAGCAACCGAAAATATCGACCAGATTATCGAAATCGTTGCAGGTCTTATCGAAAACGGCCATGCATATGAAGTTGACGGCGACGTTTATTTCAGCCCCAAAACCTTCAATGAATACGGCAAACTTTCACATCAGCCCCTCGAAGAACTTGAAGCAGGCGCAAGAATCATGGTTGGCGATATAAAGAAAGAACCCATGGATTTTGCACTCTGGAAGTCTGCAAAACCCGGTGAACCCTATTGGGAATCACCCTGGGGCAAAGGCAGACCCGGTTGGCACATCGAATGCTCCGCAATGGTCGGCAGATATCTCGGCGAAAGCATCGATATCCATTGCGGCGGTCAGGACCTTATCTTCCCTCATCATGAAAATGAAATTGCACAGAGCGAATGCTTCACAGGCAAGCCCTTTGCAAATTACTGCATGCATAACGGATATATCAACGTTGACAATGTCAACATGTCAAAGTCACTCGGCAATTTCAAGACTGTTCGTGATGTTGCAAAAGTTTATGGCTATGAACCCATCCGTTATCTCATGATTTCATCATCATACAGAAGCCCCATCAACTACAGCATTGATATCATTGAACAGTGCAAGGCTTCTCTTTCAAGACTTTATACTTGCCGTGACAGCATTGATTTTGAACTCAAGAATGCTGCTGAAGGCGAGCTTAACGCTGAAATCAAGGCTCAGCTTGATAAGAGAGTTGCTCAGTTCATCGATGCTATGGATGACGATCTCAACACAGCTGACGGTATCGCCGCAGTATTCGAACTCGTAAGAGACATCAACTCACTTGTTATCGGCAAGGGCGAATCAAAAGCAACTGCTGAATATGCCGCAAAGATTTTTGATGAACTCACAGGCGTTCTCGGTCTTGTTTATAACCGCAAGACAGAAACTCTTGACGAAGAAATCGATGCTATGATTGAAGCAAGAACTCAGGCAAGAAAAGATAAGAACTGGGCAGAAGCTGACAGAATCAGAGATGAGCTCAAGGCTATGGGTATAGTTCTTGAAGATACCGCTCAGGGCGTAAAGTGGCACAGAGAGTAATAATTAATAACGGGCAGTTCGTCATGAACTGCCCGTATTTTTATTTGTTATAATAATTGTTGATTTTTTCGTATTCTTCGTCGGTTATTTCAATTATACCGCCATGCTTGAAGCCGT
>JAZRJH010000055.1:0-3860 GCA_045645685.1 Acutalibacteraceae bacterium | reverse complement strand
AAATTGTATTTGCTTCGCTCGGTATCGACATCGGGATTGCTCGCATAATTTTCTTTTGTGCGCTCGTTATGTGCTTCAATCCTGCCGATTTCGGGACCCTTGTATTTTGCAAATCTCAGTATTCCGTATTGCGGTTTCGTCATCTTTCACCTTCTTTCTTTTCTCTGTGTTTACGGACTCTCGCTGCATTCATAATTCTCTGAGCCTCTTTTCTGCAAGACTCGGAACAATAAACTTTTCTGCCGTCATACGCAAATTTCTTTCCGCAATGTTTACAGCTTTTCAAATGCTTATCGAACAAAACTGCTTCGAGTTCGGGATCAAGCGGTAAAACGGAGTCACGGAAGTATCGGCAGATTTTATCGTTTGCAAAATGTTTTGTGAACATATAGCAATCGCATTCAAGCGGCAGACAGCCGTAATCTTTTCTGTAGTTGGCACAACATCCGACCACAAGTTTTTTGATTCTCTGTTTTTCTTTGTCGGTCAATTCTCTTGACATTTTCAGACCTCCTTTCTTTGGATGCGCACTGTCCAATTTCATTTTAGCGGAGAAGTGTAGCCCAAAGTTGAAATCTTGCAGAACGTCAAAATAAGTTGTGTGCGGAAATGTAATATTGCAAAAATGCAACACAAAAAGTCTTGACACGATAAAAAAAGACCCACAAAACTCCGTTGAAGGGAGTTTTATGGGACAGTAAAAGTTTTATTATATAGGCATAGGATAAATAAAATGATAAATCAGAGTGAGGAGTAAAGTTATGGAAAATGTTTTTATCACAATAACAGGAGTTAAGAATTATTTCGGTATGAAGCCGTTCAAAGTCGGTAAGATTTTCAGAATCGTAAAAGAAGATGACAACGATTATGACGAAGAAGCAATCCGTGCAGAACTTCCCGCCATCGACACAATCGGCTATGTTGCCAACAGCACAAGCACCGTTTATGCGGGTACGGTCAGCGCAGGCAGACTCTACGACAAAATTGATGATTATGCCTATGCTCAGACAATGTTTATTACTCATTCAAGCGTTATCGCACTTGTGCTTTCGCCTGAAGAAGTTGAGGGTGACAAAGATGCTCCGCCCGTCAAAGAAAAAGAAGCAGGAAACAGTAAACCGAAAACCAAAGCTAAAATCGGATTTTAAGGGGTAACAAATATGATATGGTTGTTTGTCTTGTTGCTGGGATTATCGGCATTTTACAAAGAGTGGACAAAAGGGCTGTAAAACCATACTGAGTTTTGAGGGGTACAGAATATGTGGGTGATTTTTCTGATTGCTTTATCGGTCGGTGTGTTTTGGAAAGAAATCTCTAAAGATTATTAAACTCACCGTTGTCGGGTTTTCCGACAACGGTAAATCCGATAACGGATAATCCGTCAGCGGCAAATCCGTCGACGGAAAAGCCAACGCAATAAAATACTAATATACAAAATACTAAATAACAAAGTACTTATATAATAAAATACCAATCAACCAATCATAGAAGGACGGTTGAGTTTATGACGGATGTAAGCCTATTCGGGAAAAACCTAATCAGGAATTTCCTATTCAGGTAAAACCTATGCAGGAAAATCCTGCATAGGGAAATCCCGAACAATTAAATACTTATATATAAATTACTAAATTATAAAGTACTTATCTATCAATCATCAATCAAAAATAAAGGGTGAAAATATTGTATAAATTCCGTCAAGTAAAATGTCCTTTGTGCGGTCATATTTTTATGTGGCAAAAGGAACCGGTTTTCGTAGGAAACAGTTACTGTATGTATAAGCGAAAAGGATTAAGTGAAGAATTGGAAAATGCCATTTGTCCAAAATGCAATCTTGAAATGGTTGTTCCGAATGACTCTTTGAAAGGAATTGATATAAATTCCGAAGATATAGAGGTTGCATATACATCAAGAGGACTTTGATTTTTATGCATACACTTATAATTTGAAAGGAAGATAAGAATGTCATTGCCGTTTTTTACAAATAGCAAATGTGCCGTTTGCGGTAAAGAATCAGAACAGATTACACTTGCTTCTACAAACACTTTCGGTTCTCCCGATCTTGATTTGCGTCCGCCGGAAATGAAAAGAAGCACTATGTGTTGGTGGATTCAGGAATGTCCCCATTGCGGATACATATCTGAAAGCATTGATGATGAGACGGATGTTGATAAAGATTTTTTGCAATCTGTAGAATATATTTCATGCTCAGGAAAAGTTTTTGCTTCCGAACTTGCTCAAAAATTTTATAAGTATTATCTTATAAATCTGCTTGATGAAAATGAAGAAGATGCTTTTTATGCAGTTCTTCATGCTTCGTGGGCTTGCGATGATGCAGAAGATATTGATAATGCGGTTTACTGCAGAAAACTTGCAATCGTTGAAATTGAGAAACTCATAAAGGAAACTGACAATCCAACATTGTTGGTTCAGAAAGCCGATTTGTTAAGAAGAGCAGGATTGT
This sequence comes from Acutalibacteraceae bacterium, assembly GCA_045645685.1. Classification (GTDB taxonomy): domain Bacteria; phylum Bacillota; class Clostridia; order Oscillospirales; family Acutalibacteraceae; genus CAG-177. The sequence goes on along the minus strand of JAZRJH010000055.1, from coordinate 1,399 downwards.
TTCAGTTGGTAATTAATGATTACGGCAATATTAATTTTAATGATGAGCTGTTAAATCAAATCATAGCTTTTGAGATTGAAAAATCCGTTCAGGAAGATATGAATTGTTATACTGTTGCGGATGTAACACAAAATCAGCCTGAATAAATATATTCACAAAAAGTTTATTCCGAAATCGGAAACAAAAAATAAAAAGGAGAAATAAATGTCAAATATCCCAAGAGATTTACCCGAAAGAATTAAGTATCTGCGTGAGCAGAAAGAGATAAGTCAATCCGATCTTGCCAAAAGAATCGGCATTGATGCATCAAGACTCAGCCGTATTGAAAACGGTGAGATTCAGAAAGTCAGCGACGATGTCGTTCTCGCAATTGCACAGATTTTCGAAGTGTCAACCGATTTTCTTCTCGGTGTTACCGATGATCCGGTGCCGTCAAACTTTCATATCAATGAGCTGGGATTATCAGTCGATGCTGCAAAGAAAATTTACAGCGGCGAAGTTGATGTCGATATTCTGAACATACTCATCGAAAATAAAGATTTTGGTACGCTCACAAAAATGATTTCAGTATATTTTACCGATGCAACCGATGCGGCAATCGCTTCACAAAATCAGATTCTGAAAATGGTCGGTGAAATGCTCGGCGATGCAGTTGACGATGATGTTCTTGCTCAAATTAATCTTGCAAAGATTCAGAATCAGCAAAACGATCTCATCGCAATTCAGAGAGGTTTCACATCAATTCTCAAAAACACAAAAGAGAAAATGCACACAGGTATGAAGAAATCTCAAAAGATGACCGCAGAAATTTTTGAACAAATCCGAAACAATCTTTCAAGAGGCAAAGGTGCTCTGCCGTACAGAATTATCACCGCAGAAAAAATGGTTGATTCCGTCATCGCCGCAATGGGAAATATCGGCGGTGCAACACAAGAAATGAAAGATGATTTGCATAAAGCGCTTATGCCGTTCTTCTTGCTTGCCGCAAAGAAAAAATAAAATTTGCATTCCGCTGTGGCGGGGATTTCTATATACCGTTTGTTCCTTTTTCGAGCAGTTAGAAAAACAAATTTTTCTGTTCTTTCCTGAACTTATCTGCCTGCTCTGCGTCGATGAAAAGCCTGCTGTCATGTAAGGCGACAGACATCCTTTTCACCGCCGACGGAACAAAGGTATAACACACTAGACTTTGCGTGCCGCAAAATCGTGTGCCAAAGGAGATTTTCTCCTTTTGGATATCCACTTGTGCCGATTGTTGTGTGTACACACTTTGAAATTTTTGCGAAACCGCACCTGCAAAAATCCAACCGTACACACAAAAATTTTTGCAAAAATAAATCCGCAAAATTCAATCGCCACCTTCATTTTTATCGGCAAGTCTGCAACAACTTTTTCATAA
>JAZRJH010000054.1:0-4109 GCA_045645685.1 Acutalibacteraceae bacterium | reverse complement strand
TCTTTTCATTTTTTTCTCTCCTTATCTGACAGTTATTGATGTTTCAATGTAATTGCCTGAATTTTCTTCTTTGATAACAACTTTTCTTTTACCGGGTGAACAATTGCCTGTTATTTCAAATGACCATGAAACAAAACCGTTTGCATCAGCTTTTTGGGTTTCGAGTTTATCGGATTTCATTGTTGCGGAAGGTGATTCATAAAAATCAATGGAATAGGTTTTGCCGGGAGTTCCTTTGATAAATACGGTAGCGTAGTTGCCGACCTGAACGGGATCGGATTTGGTCATCATTGATATTCCGACGGATTTTTCATTTATAACATCGTCAACAGCAGGTTTTTTTGTTGTTGCAACAGTTGTCCTGACTGCTTTTGTTGTTTTGACAGCCTTTGTTGTAACGTTTGTTTCGGCTTTGGGAACTTCTGTTGTTGAAGTTTGGATTGTCGGAGTTTTGAGCGGTGCATTGGTAACAACTCTTGCGGGTTCGTTGACAGCATGATTTGCGGTTTGCGGAATGATAACGGTTTTTTCAGAAACAGAAACCGAAACGTTTCCTTTTTTATCTGTTACACTTACTGCAACTGTCTGTATTTCGGTAACGGTGTTGATAATCTCGGATATTGATGATTCATCAACAGTGTTTGTTATGTTTTCTTTTGATACGGTTGTTGTGACGGATGAATCGGTTTTGTCCGAACAAGAAGCGAATGCCGCCAATGAACAGATAACAAGAATTATTGCTGATATTTTTTTGAACTTATTCATGTTTTACCTCACAGAATAATTGATATTTCGCCCGAAGAAAGAATATCTTCTCCGTCGGAAAGAGTGATTATAAGATTGCATTGTGAATTGATGTCTTTTACAGTACCGATATATTTAATGTTGTTTCTGAAATAAGAAACTTCCTTACCGATTATAAACAAACGGTTTCTGTATTCATTGATAATATCAACAGATTCAGGAGCTGAGATATAACCGAGAATTCTTTTTGAAATATTTTCAGCAAGAATTTCTTTATCACAGTCAATTCCGAGACATCCTGCAATTTCAAGCTCTTCAGGGAATTCGGATGTTGAAATGTTGATTCCGATGCCGAGAATTATATAAAATCTGCCGTTGTGAATTTGTCTTTCTGCCAGAATTCCGCATATCTTTTTTGAATCAATAAATATATCGTTTACCCATTTGATTTTTGGGTTTGCACCGAGTTTTTCAAGCTCTTTACAAACTGCAACCGCAGCCAACGGAGTCAGTAATTCCGAATTGCCTTTTTCCTCAAAAAAAAGAGTCATGTATAATCCCGTATTTTTCGGCGAGAAAAAGCTGTTGCCTCGTCTGCCTCTGCCTGCAGTCTGACTGTCAGCAATAATCAGCGACGGCAACATAAGATTATTTATGTTTTCTTTTGCATATGTGTTGGTAGACGGCAATGTTTCAAATTTCAGTTTCTGAATAAAAATCATTCCTTATCAAATATAAAATAATTGTATATTATACTAAAATAAATGTCAATATTATAATTTTTTATTGACAGTTTACATATAAAATTGTAATATTATATGTAACTTATGATAAAAGGGGGAGTGCGATGAAAATTCTGCAAAAGGGGTTCAACTATTCTCAGGACGGCCCCGGAAACAGACTTGTTTATCATTTGCAGGGATGCAATTTCAGATGCAAATGGTGTTCGAATGCAGACAGCATTCCCTTTGAAAATCCAAAAGCAAAAGATTGCACGGTTGACGGGATTTATGACGAAATCATGAGAAGCCGTATGATGTTTTTTGACGGCGGAGGAGTCACTTTCACAGGCGGTGAAGCCTGTCTTCAGTCCGATGAATTGATTGAACTTCTCAAAAAAGTCAAAGACTCGGGAATTCACACCTGTATTGAGTCAAATGCATCGTTGCCGTCAATAAAAGATATTGCGGAATATATCGATTATCTTATTGTTGATTTCAAGCATTATGATGATGAAATTCACAAAAAATGGGTTGGCGTATCAAACAAAACGGTAAAAGAAAACATTGAATATTTTCTTTCAAACGGCAGACAGATTCATATCCGTATTCCCGTTGTTAATGGTGTTAATGATAATCCGTCAGGTTTTGTTGATTATTTCAGGAATCTCAGAATATCATCGGCAGTATTTGAATTTCTTGCCTATCATGAATACGGTAAGGATAAGTGGAACGGAAAATATGAGATTGAAGACGGTTTTGTTTCAACCCGAAAAATAAAAGAATTTACAGAATTATTTGAGAAAAACGGCTTGAAAACCGTTGTTACATAAGGAGAAGTAATTATGATTAACATTTTGAACAGCCAGAAGATAACTGAAATGGCTAAAGCGCTTTTTGCAGAAAAAAGAGCAGGTATGCGTCTTGACGGATGGTTTATTGCCAAGGAAGAAGAACTCCGTCTTGCCAAAGAATTCGAAGGCGAAAACGAAGAAGTCAAGAAGGCTCTTATCCTTCGTGAAATAGTTAAGACAATTCCTCTTTATCTGAGTGATTATCAGATTCTTGCAGGCACTCAGGATGATGCTTTTGCAAGAAGCTATGCACTTATTAATCCCACATTCAAAGTTGAAGAATTCAGCGGATACTGTGATCCCACAGCTGTATTTTCAGATATTGAGCCTAACGATGAATTCAATTCCGAAAGAATCGAAAAGGCGAGAAGCGAGTTTGCAAAAACTGAATATGCCGTCAAGCTCGGCGAAGTTTACGGCAAGGCTGAATGCTACACAAAGGAAGTTATCTTCTTCTTTGAGCAGGTAACAGGTCATCTTATTCCCGATATCCGTTATGCTGTTAAATACGGCGTTAAGAATATGATTGCAAAAACAGAGGGTAAGGAAGGCAACGGCTACAAAGCATTCGCAATCGCTCTTGAAAGCGCAATCATTCTTGCTAACCGTTATGCAGACCTTGCGGCAGAGCAGGCAAAAACAGCTTCTCCCGAAAGAAAAGCACAGCTTGAAATTATGGAAAAAACACTCCGCAAAGTTCCCGAAAACGGTGCAGAGAATTTATATGAAGCTATTCAGGCGTTCATTCTTATGTGGCAGATTATGTGTCTTGAACAGACTCCCAACCCCTTTGCTTTTTCGGTTGGCAATGCTGACAGGATTTTTGAACCTTACAGAAACGGTGCTGACCGTGAAACCGTTGCAGCTCTTTTGAAGCATTTCCTTGTTTTCTTCAATGTTGCTGACAGAAGCTGGGCTATTTCACAGAATATCATTGTAAGCGGTCGTGATATCTGCGGCAATGATCTCACAAATGAAACAACCTATGCACTTATGGATGCATATTATGATATGAATCTTCCCCAGCCTATTCTTTCTGTTAAACTTCATAAGAATACCCCTGCAAAACTTTATGAAGAAATGGGCAGATTCCTTTTCACTCCCGGTGCTCTCACACCTTCATTCTTCAATGATGATTCACTTTTTGAAGTTCTCGCTTCAAAGGGCGTTGATAAAGAAGACCTTGCCGATATCTCAATTGCAGGCTGTCAGGAGCCTCTTATCATGGGTAAGGATAACGGCAACACAACCAACAGCTGGCTCAATCTTCCCAAGATTCTTGAAATGACTCTCACGGGCGGTATTTCAACCGTTACAGGCGAAAAACTCGTTGATGTTGACGCTTGCAAACTCGAGAATGTCCGTGAAGAATTCTATAAGAATGTTCAGCGCTTTGTTGCCGCAATGGGTGAGTGCGCAAACGGTGCATCAGCCGCTCTTTCAACTCAGAGAGTGCCTTTCCTTTCATGCCTTATGGGCGGTCTTGAAAACGGAATCGATGCAAGAGATATTCATGCACAGGGCACAAAATATAACGGCAGCGGTTGCCTTATTCACGGTGTATCGGTTATCGCAGACAGCTTCTCGGCTATCGATAAGCTCCTTGCTGAAAGACCCGAAGATGCGGACAAACTTGTTGATGCACTTAAGTCAAACTTTGTCGGATATGAAGATCTCAGAGAATTTCTTCTCTCAGCAGATAAATTCGGCAACAACATTGAAAAAGTTGATAATGAAGCAGGCGAAGTTGCTTCGAAGGTTGCTGATATCGTTTCTTCAACAAAGAACTATC
>JAZRJH010000053.1:0-13178 GCA_045645685.1 Acutalibacteraceae bacterium | reverse complement strand
GCCGTTGAAACCGCCGAGAACATTGTCACCGTAGAGAACAAGAAGATTCTGTGCGCCTGCAAGGAATGTGCCTGCTCCGAGAATCTCTCTCACGGAAGCCATAAGGCAGAGAGCTACGGTAAATCCGACGCCCATGCCGAGACCGTCAACCGCAGAACCTACAACGGAATTCTTGCCTGCAAATGCTTCGGCTCTGCCGAGAATGATGCAGTTAACAACGATAAGGGGAAGGAAAACGCCGAGCGCTGAGTCAAGAGCAGGAACGAATGCCTTCACTATCATCTGAACAATTGTAACAAAGGATGCGATAACAACTATGTAAGCAGGAATGCGCACCTTTGAAGGGATAACCTTGCGGAGAAGAGAAATAACGATGTTTGAACAAACAAGAACTATCATCGCCGAGATACCCATGCCAAGCGCGTTGACAACACTTGTTGAGGTTGCAAGTGTAGGACATGTGCCGAGAACAAGGCGAAAAACAGGGTTTTCTGCTATAAGACCTTTGGTAAATTCTTTACCGAGTGATTTCTTTTCAGCCAATGTTCTCACCTCCTGCAGCTTCGATTGCGGCATTGACTGCATTGACAACCGCTCTTGAAGTTATTGTTGCGCCCGTAATGGCGTCGATTGAATTTTCGCCTGCTTTATCTTTTGAAACGGTGATGCCGTTAACAAGACCTACAAATTTATCACGGAATGAGGTTTCGGCTGCCTTTGCACCGAGACCTGCAGTTTCGGCATGAGAAAGAATGTTGATACCTGTTACCTTGCCGTCTGTATCAACACCTGTCATAACGGAAATATCTCCGCCGTAGCCTTTTGCGGTGTTAACAACAACATGACCGATTGTTGTGCCGTTTTCATCAAGTGCGGCAACAACGCTTGTGCCGTCTTCAAGAGTTACAGCTTCGCCGAAGGATGCGGCAGAAGCAAAAACGGTCTGTCTTGATTTGATTTCGGTTTCGATTGCAAGCTGTTCAATAATCGGAGCGGTTACGTTGTTTGTAAGTCCGAGAAGAACGGTTGCAACAAGGCAGATAACAAAAAGAGTGATTGTGGGAACAAGATATTCCTTCAGATTTTTCATTTTGCTTCACCCTCCTTTGCCTTTTTTTCTTTAACTGTGCCGAAAGGCTTGGGAGCCATGATTGTTTCAATATGGGGAACAAGAAGGTTCATGATGAGAATTGCAAAAGAAACACCTTCGGGGAGAGATGCAAAAAGTCTGATAACGCAGGTGAGAAGACCGCAGCCGACACCGAAAACGATTTTTGCATTTGATTTGATGGGGCTTGTTGAATAGTCGGTTGCCATGAAAAATGCACCGAGAAGAAGTCCGCCGCCCATGAGTTCATATGCAACAAACTCAAGGTCAAATTTGCCTGCGATAAGCATAATGACTGCAACCGTGCCGATGAAAGCAACGGGGATTTTATAAGAAATAACTTTTCTTGCCATAAGATATATACCGCCGACGATGAGTGCAAGCGAACAGGTTTCGCCGATACATCCGCCTCTTATACCGAGAAGCATATCAAGAAGCGAGGGAAGAGCTTCGGCTGATTCGCCGCCGATGATTGCAAGGGGAGTTGCGGTTGAAACTGCATCTGTTTTCCACGAAAGGGGAGCAGTCCAGTTGCCCATCGCCTGACCGAATGAGAGAAGAAGAACGATTCTTGCAACAATTGCAGGGTTTGCAAAGTTCTGACCGATGCCGCCGAACATCTGCTTAACAACAACGATTGCAAAGAAGCTGCCGACTGCTGCCATCCAGAGCGGAATGCTCACGGGAAGATTGAATGCAAGGATAAGTCCCGTTACAACGGCGCTGAGATCCTGAATTGTGTTGTGGCGTTTCATAACTTTTCTTGCCGCATATTCAGAAAGAACGGCTGAGATAACGGTTGTTGCCGTAACAGCAAGAACACGGGGTCCGAAAAGAACTACCGCCGCAATAAGCGAAGGAATGAGTGCAATAACAACATCAAGCATGATGCGTTGAGTTGTGTCTTTTGTGCGAAGATGGGGCGACGCACTTACAACAAGCTTTTTTCCGTCAACCATTATTTGTTGCCCTCCTCTCTTAAAATTGCCTTGGCAAGGCGCATATGCTGAACAAGGGGTTTGCCTGCGGGGCAAGCGAATGCACAGCTTCCGCATTCCATGCAAACCGTGATTCCGAGCTGCTTGAGTGCATCGGGGTCTTTTGCCTTTGCTGCTCTGACGATGTTTGTGGGCATAAGACTCATCGGGCAGGCAATTGCGCATCTGCCGCAACGGATGCAGTCTGTTTCGGGTTTAAGAACAGCATCGTCTTTTGAGAATGCAAGAATTGCATTGTTCTGCTTGAGAACAGGAAGATCTGTTCCTACGATTGCAAGACCCATCATCGGGCCGCCGGTCAGGATTTTGCAGGGCTCTGTTTTGAAACCGCCGCAGAAATCAATGATATCGGCAATGTTTGTTCCGATGGGAACTCTTACGTTCATGGGTTTTGCGATTGCCGAGCCGTCAACCGTGAGTGAACGGCTGACAAGGGGTTTGCCTGTTTTGAGATAACGGGCGATGAATGCGGCTGAAGTAACATTCAGCACAACGCAGCCTACGTCGGCAGGAAGTTTTCCGGGGGGAACCTGTCTGCCTGTTGCGGACTGAACCATCATTTTTTCAGCGCCCTGGGGATATTTTGATTCAAGAATCATGAGCTGAACTTCGTCATCAACATCATCCTTGTGGTCTGCAATATTTTTAAGAACTCTGAACGCTTCGGGTTTGTTATCTTCTGCTGCAATAACAACTCTTTTGAATCCGAGAATATCCTTGAGAGTGTAAACGCTTGAAAGGATATCCCATGAATTTTCCATGCATTCACGGTAGTCAACGGTTATGAAAGGCTCGCATTCCGCCGCATTGATGATAAGAGTGTCGATATTCTTATCTTCGGGGAAGTTGAGTTTGATGTGAGTGGGGAAACCTGCCCCGCCGAGACCTACAAGACCCGATGCTCTGACAGCCTTGATAAAATCTTCTTTTGTTTCAACCTTCGGGGGCTCAATTCCTTCCCAAAGACGCATTTCGCCGTCGGATTCAATTGTAACAGCCTTTGACATAACGCCGTTGGGGAGTTTCACATCGCCAACAGCCGTTACCTTACCTGAAACAGAAGCATGAATGGGTGCGCTCACAAATTTATCGGTGTCGCCGATTACCTGACCAACAGCAACTTCATCTCCGACCTTAACAACAGGCTCACAGGGTGCACCTATGTGCTGCTGCATGGGAATAACTACCTTTGAAGGTATAGGAAGTCTGACTACTTCGCACTCGGCAGTATTCTTATGATGGTCAACCTTAACGCCGCCTCTGACTTTTTTAACAGCTTTAAGTACACCGTTAACAGCCTTAACCATAAAATCATCTCCTATCGTGTTTTAAATAAGAAAGTGTTTTTGAAATTTATTGAGAGCGGGGATTACCGCCCTGAATATTACGCCCGTCACAGCGCCGGTCATAATTCCGAAAACCGCAAGTGCAGGTGCATAATATACTATACTTGAAGTGCCTGTGATAAATGCCGCCGCAATCAGCTGACCGATATTGTGGCACAGAGCACTTATAACCGATATTCCCATAAGACCGAAAATTCTGTTTCCGTATCTCAGAAGAATAAACATGGCAACCGCCGAAACAATTCCGCCCGAAAGACTCATGACACCTGCCGTGACGCCTCTTGTCACGAATGCAAAGCACCCTTTCACAAGAACTATCATCACCGTTTGCGGCAGACCGAGACTTCCTGCGGCGAACATTGTTATTATGTTTGAAAATCCGGGTTTGGCTCCCGGCGGAAGAAACGGAATCGGCGGCAAAAGACTCTCAATAAAACCAACCGCAAGGGCAAGTGCGCAGAGTATTGCCGACAGAGCCGTTTTGTATGCAATGTTTTTTTTCATATCAGTAAACCACCGCATCAACATCGCTTCCCGTTATCGTTATAACGGTTTTTGACGGAAGGCAGACTGCGGTATCTCCGTGTTTGCTTAAGTTTCCGCAGGCAACGCAGAGCTTGTCCTCGCATTCAGCGGATTCAAAGCGGATTTCTCCGTTTTCCGCCGTGATGACAACTCTCGGGTCGGTTGCAGGGATAAATGTGAATTTTTCTTTTATGTTTGCAAGGTCAACAGTCTTTACCGTTTCGCCGTCAACCGTGATAACGGCTTGTACGGATTCGGTTTTTGAATTGCTCCAAAAAGCGAAAACCGCCGCCGCCAGAAGAATAACGGCAACAATAATGATATCGCCCTTTTTTATAAATTTCAGATTCATTGAACCACCAAAGTATATTCGTTGTCTGTTATTTCAATATAATTTTCTGCGCCGTTTTCCGCATAGACTTTTTTATCTTCGGTCACAAAGATAATGCCGCAACCGTAAGTTTCTGCAAGTGCTTTTCCTTTTTCATATCCGAGCACAAAACAGGCGGTTGAGAGCGCGTCGCTTAAAATTCCGCTGTCGGAAACTATTGTTACGCTCAGAAGACCGTTGTCAACGGGATGTCCCGTTTCAGGGTCAAGAATATGATGATATTTTTTGCCGTTTGCTTCAAACTGCTGTTCATAGCTTCCCGAAGTTGAAACGCATTTTTCGGGAATACGGAGTTTTGCAATATAGCTTCCCGAATTTCCTTCGGGGTTTCTGATTCCGACGGTGAATTCTTTGTTGCCCATGAGCAATATGCTTCCGCCGATGCTGACAACGGCTTCTTTGATTTTTCTTTCAACAAGAATTTTTTTTATCTCGTCAAGAGCAATGCCTTTTCCTGCTGCGCCGAAATCAATAACCGATAATTTATCGCCGAAAACAAGGTTGTTTCCGTCAAAAGTCAGCTTTTCATATCCCGAGTGGGAGAGTGCCGATGATATTGCCGCTTCATCGGGCAAAACGGGGCTTGAGCCGAAACTCCAGAGGTCGCTGACTGCACCGAGTGTGAAATCGAATGCGCCGTCACTTTTTTTGCATACATCGAGAAGGATGTTGAGATATGACGATATTTTCTCTGCATTTCCGCCGCCGTTGTTGTTGAGCTGATAAACAACGGAAGAAGAGTTAGTTCTTGAAAGAATTTCGGTGTCGAGTCTGTCGGTAAGTTCGCGGATTTCATCGGATGCTTTGCGGGAATGTGCGCCCTTGAGTTTCACGTTTGAGTGAGTGTGCATTGAGAAAAAAGCGGACTCGGCTTCTGTGTTGGCGATTCCGTCATAGGCAAGAAAAGCAATGAACAGCGCCGCAATTATTATCACGATTGCAACAGCTTTCTTCTTCACCACACACACCTGCCCATTTTAATCTATATAATTTATTTATATATAATACACTTTATTTCGAAACATTTCAACCTTAAATGTTACATTTTGAATTAAAAATATTTGAATTTGTTGCAAAATATGTTAATATTGATATAAAGAACGAAAAGGAGATACATTATGTCTGATTCAATATATATGCCGACCAGATGCATATGGGGTGAAAATGCAGTTTCAGAAAATTCTTCCGCCCTGAAAGCTCTCGGTAAAAAATGTCTGATTTTAACGGGGAAATCGGGTGCAAAAAAGAGCGGTGCGCTCGATGATGCAATATCCGCACTCAAAAAAGAAAATATTCCCTATGAAATTTTTGACGGAATCGGCGAAAATCCGCTCATTTCCGTCTGTCACAAAGCAGGAATTGCCGCAAGAGAAGCAAATGCGGATTTTCTTCTCGGAATCGGTGGCGGATCGGTGCTTGATGCGGCAAAAGCAATTGCAATTTATGCTTCAAATTCTGAACTTTCACCGATTGATATTTATAAAAGAGAATATGACAATGCACCGCTTCCCGTTGCGCTTATCGGCACAACGGCAGGCACGGGCAGTGAAGTGACCGCTGTTGCTGTTTTAACAAACGATGAAACAGGTCTCAAAAAGAGCATTTCGGGCGCTGATTGCTATGCCGCAGTTTCGTTCTGCGACCCGAAATACACATACTCTCTGCCTTATAAATCAACGGTTTCAACCGCTCTTGACGCCTTTGCTCATGCTGTCGAAGGGTATTTCACTCCGAAAGGAAAAGGTGTTATAAAACTCTTTGCGGAAAAGTGCATCCCCGAGCTTTATTCCGCTCTCAGATCGCTTTCGCAGACCGATACCGTTGACGGAAATCTGAGAAATTCTCTCTATTATTCTTCGGTTTATGCAGGGCTTGTTATCAACACCTGCGGCACTGCTTTTCCGCATCCGCTCGGATATATTCTGACCGAAAATTACGGCGTACCCCACGGCATGGCTTGTGCGGCATTCTTTGCGCCTTACATTGACCGATGCAGGGAGTTTTCGCCCGAAAAATATGCAGAATTCATTGAAATGACAGATGATATCGAAACGGTAAAATCCGTTGTAAAATCGCTGACCGTCCTTGATGGTGTTGAAATAACTCCCGATGAAGCAAAAAATTATGCCCTGCGTTGGCAGAGCATAATTCCGAGAAATTTCACCGCTTCCCCCGGAGGATTAACGATGGAAGAAGCGGCAGGCATTCTCGCTACCTGTTAGCAGCCGCAACCGCAGCCGCAGTCATTGCTTCTCTGTGACATACCGCAACCGCAGCCGCAGCTGTTTGTGTTACCGCAATCGCCGTTACAGAAGAGAAGAATGAGAATGATGAAAAGGCACCAGTTGTTATTGCAACCCATAATCTGACCTCCCCGTTTTGGTTTGAAGCGTTGTTTCCAACCGCTTACATTCACAGATTATGTCGGCAAGGTTAAATGTGTTACGCCCCACCGAAAAAAATTTCGATGGGGCGTTTTTTATATCCATTTTTTAATAAGGTCAACGACTCTTTCGGTTGCATTGCCGTCGCAGGCGGAAAGCTGCTCATTCCTGAAAGCGGCAATCTTTTCTGCAGGCGGATTTTCTGCGGTTTTTCTTATGCATTCAAGCAATTCTCCGCCGTTTGTTACCATTTCTCCGGGCAATCCGTCGGGGAAGTCAAGATAGAATCCTCTTTCGTATTTTATGTGGTCGGGGCAATAGAAAACAGTCGGCACATCAAGAAGCACCGCATCATAAATAACGGACGAATAATCGGTTATTATCGCATCGCTTACGGCGGTGAGTTCAAGCGTTGAATCGCTTGATAAATCGAGGATATTCGGATGTTCTCCGTTTTCAAAACGGTAATCCATAAGGGGATGGCGGCGGATAATAAAAACCTCGTCATCGTTCAGGGATTCGCTGAAATCTTTCCAGTTGATTTCGGGATTGTATTCAACTCTTTTGCCGTCTTCTTCTCTGAATGTGGGGCAGAAAAGATAGATTTTTTTGCCTTTTAACTCAGGATATTTTCCGAAGATTCTTTCGCGCATCTGCACAGCGGAATTTATCAGGCTGTCTGTTCTCGGAAGTCCGAGCGGAAGGCAGATTTCCTTGCTGATTCCGAATGCACCTGCATAGCTTTCACGGCATTTTTCGGCTGTTACAACAACTGCCGAATACTGCGAGTGGGTAGCTTTTTCTTCTTCGGGAGTGAGAAGCGACGGTGCATCAAGACCAAACTTTTTGAAAGCACCGCAAGCGTGCCATATCTGAATGAGCTTCTGACCTTTGCGGAGTTTTATAACTCTCATGTAACGAACATAGTCATCCGTCACGATAACCTTGCTTGTCATCAGATAAAGATAGGCAAGGGGCTTGATTTTAACGGAATGCGGGAGCTTGTGGGCAAAGATAATCTTCTTTGCATCAAGCGAATCGTAAACAGCTTTTGCGTTTTCAAGAAGTTTGCCGTCTGCCCTGACGGAATAGAACAAAACTACGTTGCGGAGCGGAAGCAGGGAACAGAATCTGCGCCAGATTTTGTTAAAAAGTCTGAGAATTCTGCGCCTGTTTTTAACGCTTAACAGTTTTTTTATCAGAGTTTTCATCGAACTCCTCCGAATGGAATTTTATTTGCCGATAAGTTCCGAAACTGCCTTTTTAACTCTGATTTTGAAGAGTTTGTCTTCAAAAGGAGTGGCAGGCTCGCCTGCATTTTCGGCGGTGAGAGGCACCATTGTTTCATCATCTGTTGCAATCATGAACTGGGGATAGTCTTCGTAATCCCAGACAGTTTTCTGTTCATCGCTGTAGATAATGAGATTTGCCCAATCTGCAAGATATGACTCGGCGCAGGTGTGGCGCATATATTTTCCGAACCATGTGATGTCGGGGAATTTGCAGGTTGAAGCGTCAATCTGATTGTCGGCAGAAACATGATTCTTTCCACAAGCACATTCAACTGCCTGAACATAACCTTCGCCGAGAGTTCCGTCAACCTTTGAGCAAGTTGCACCGAAGCTTTCGCAATAAGTTGAGATTGTGCCGTCAGTCATTCTGTCATTGTCGGAGGTAAGGGGGATCATTGTAAAACCGTATTCGGCAAAGATAGCGGTGTTTATTCCGTCGTCAAGAAGTGACTGAATAACATCGGCATTTGTTGCCTGAACGGAATAATGATAATAGTCGCTCACTTCGATGAGTTTTGCGTGCTTCTCACGCTTTTCGGGAGTGTTGAAGATGTAATCTCTTGCTTCTTCATAGCGGTCTTTACCCATAAGAGCATAGAAACCGGGAATTGTTGCGATTGAATCTATAACACTTTCGTTGAATCCGTGGTCAAGAAGTTCAAGGGTGAGATTGTCGGCAAATTCAACAAGAGGTTCAACCATTCCGAGATGATAAAGAACATCAAAAAGAATGTAAAGACCTTCGCCGTCAAAAATCTCATAAAGCATACGCATAAGAGAGATGGAGTCAACTTTGATGTTGCCCGAGAACGGGTCTTCACAAACGTTTACGCCGTTCATTGCGCCTGCAATATAAAGAACAGAATCAATGTGATTTCTTTCTTTGTAGTTTTCGTCGGTGTAATAATATTCATAAAGATATGTTGTGAGAACGCTGTTGCCCATGCTCATTGCCATAAGAGCAACCTTATCAGAACCTGTAAGTTCCATAACATAGTTTATATATTCATCAAGCTGTGCGGCAATTGTACTCATATCGCATCGCCAGTCATAGACGAATTTATAGGCGTTTTCGTAGCCGCAGCCTTCTTTGAGTTCATAGTCGCTCTTGTCTTTTTTGCCTGTGTCGGGGTCGGGCTGAAGGTTTGTGTCACAGGCAATGGGGCCGAAAAGTTCGTTGGCGGCTGTGCCGAGAAGCTTTGCTATTGCATCGTAATCCCTGATGATAAGATTCCAGATGAGAGCACCGATATTTTCAAAAATAACCTTAACAATAACATCGGTCTGGAATCCCCATACTCTGATGTCATCATCTTCTGTTTCGGTTGAAAGACCCTTGTAGAATTCGCCTTCAAGACCGATTATATGAATAAGGGGAACATCAAATTCAAGATTTTTCAAATCTTCTTCTGAATTCACGGCAACAGTCTGCACGCCGTTGGCTGCGCCTGCACCTGTGAAACAGAGCGAGAATGCAATGCTGATGCAGAGAATAACTGCAATTGCTTTTTTGAATATTTTCATTATTTACTCCTCCCGGAACAAAATATAAAAATATATTAACATATCATTGCAAAATGTGTCAACAAACAGCAGAAGAAAAAATGTGTTGTAAATCAAAAAATAATGTTTTATAATTAATTAAAAATATATCATCAAGGGGCATATTATGGCTGATATTTCAAAAACATTGAAAAAAGAGAGCCGTGAAATCTCAAGGCTCGGAAAAATGCAGAACAGAGGCTCGGGCAGCAGATATTTTCTCGTTTTGCTTGTTCTTATTGCGGTTGTCAACATTCTCGACGAAGTAACAAGCAATCTGACCGTTACCGTGCAGTCATCGTTTGTTACGGAATTCTTTGTCAACAACCCGTTTATGGGTAAATATTATTCCTACGAGGACGGTCTGGCATTCCATTCGGGCATTGGGGTTGTTACCTATGTGTTCGGACTTTTCACCCCGTTTTATAAGGCACTTGCCGATAAATGGGGCAGAAAACCGCTCTTTGCATTGTCAACTCTCGGCATGGCAATCGGTCTTCTGGTTATCAATCTTTCGTCAAGCTACATAATGTTCCTTGTCGGTTTTGCAATCATCAGTTTCTTTATGGGTCATGATATTCAGATTATCTATATTCTTGAAGAAGCACCCGATAAACACCGTGCAAAGATTTACAGTTTTCTCAAAAGTTTCGGAATTCTCGGAGTTATTCTGATTCCGACTCTTCGCGATATGCTTATGGGTGATGATGCAACAAAATGGAGAGAAATCTTCCTTGTGCCTGCACTCATAGGATTTGCGGCTGTTGTGCTTGTTCTGATTTTTGCAAAAGACACAAAAGTTTTCATCGGCGAAAGAATTGAATATCTTTCAAGACCGTATGAAGAAAGACAAGCCGAAAAAGAGCTTAAGAAACGAAGCAAGCAGGCGCAGAGAAATCAATCGGGTGTTTTTAACGGCGTGAAATATATTTTTGCAAATAAAGACACCAAGATGCTTATTATTTCACACATTATTTTTGATGCCGCAATGCCTGCGATTGCCCTTTATTTTGAATCATCAATGCACCGTGCAGGCATGAGCACGAGCGATATCACAAAGGCGCTTTTTATGGTTCCTGTGATTTATGCATCAATAACATTTATTTCAGGTTTTATTGCAGACAAAGCAGGCAGAAAAACAACTGTTACCCTTTTCTCAACAACCTGTGTTATAGGCTATATCCTTTTTGTTGCAGGTATTCTTAACGGCTGGAATCCTTATCTCATCGGCTCGTTTGCAGGTCTTTATCAGGGTTCATACTGGATTGGCAGAGACTACATGAATGTTATGATGACCGAGAAAGTTCCCACAGATATCCGTGCATCGGTTGTAGGCGCAGAAGGTCTGCTTGTTATTATAGGACTTGTTGTGGGTTACGGAAGCATAATTGCAGGCATGATGTTCCTGAAAATATGGACAGCCTGCCTTGTGATTTCAATCCCGACAGTTTCTGTTGCAGCGATTATTTTTGCGCTCAAGGTCAAAGAAACCAAAGGCGCAAATCTTGATATGATTGAATAAAAGGAGTTTTGAAATGAAGGTTATATTGATTCTTCCCGACGGCATGCGGCCCGATGCTCTCGGCGATGTTGAAAAAGCGCAGAAATTCATTGCTGAATCTTCTTACACGCTCAATGCCGAAACGGTTTATCCTTCCGTGACTCTCCCTTGTCACATTTCACTTTTCCACAGCGTGAATCCCGACAGACACGGCACAACAACCAACACCTACACTCCGCAGGTGAGACCCATTGACGGTCTTTGTGAAGTGCTCAAAAAGGCTGATAAGAAATGCGCAATTTTCTATAACTGGGAAGAAATCCGTGATGTTTCAAGACCGAATTCACTTGCGCACGCTTGTTTCTATGCAGGCAGAAGAATCGGATATAAGCAGGCAGGCGAAGAGCTTACGGATGCGGCGATTGATTATCTGAAAAAATATGATGCTGACTTCACTTTTATTTATTTCGGATATCCCGACATGCAGGGTCATAATTTCGGCTGGATGACCGAAGAATACCACGAAGCGGTCAGAAGCAGCTGGGAAAACATCGAAAAGATTGTCAACGCACTCGGCGATGAATATACATATATCATAACCGCTGATCACGGCGGACATGACAGAACTCACGGCAGCGAAATGCCTGAAGATATGCTTATTCCCGTGATAATCAGGGGTAAGGATTTTGAAGCAGGAAAGATTCTTGAGAATGTCAACATAATTGACATTGCACCCACCGTTGCAAAACTTCTCGGCGCAGAACCCGACGAAGAGTGGGAAGGCAGATCCCTGATATAAAAGAGCAAAAAAATAACTCTCTGTCCGTGAAGACAGAGAGTTGTTTTTTGTTTTAAAACTTATGCAAGTTCGCCAACGCCGAGGTGAATGCCCTTCTCAAGGTATTCAAAGATGAAGCTGAATACTGTGTTGTAGGGAAGATCAGCAAGAGCGCCGAAGATGCCGCCGATTACTGTATCATAGTATTCAAGTTCTCTGAGGAACTTCATGATCTTGTGAACGGGGATGCTGCAGTACTTGATTTTGCATTCTGCTGTGTGAGCTTCAAAAGCATTCTTTGTGAGAACTTCTGCACCGCAGTAGTCACATTCGCCAACAAATTCAAGGCAAATGCCTTCGTGGATAGCGAGTTCTTCTTTTGTAGCAAAGTCAGCGCCGCAACCGTACTGGCAAACGCGGAAGAAGCCGTCGCAGTCAGCGAGATGCTTGTTGTATTCTGCTTCGTTTGTGTATGTTTCTTCGCAGTAGGGGCAGATGTTTGTTGATGCAAATGCAACTGTTGCCATTGAAAGAACACATGCAAGAGCAAGAACAATTGATAAGAACTTCTTCATTAGTCTTATCTCCTTTCGATTATTTTTGGTGCAGACTATACTGCAACCATATATCGTTAGAATATTAGCATATATGAACTTTTTTGTCAATATATATTGATAATTTGTTAACAGGCAAATTTAAAAACAGCCTTATTTTCCCCAATTAAAGGGTCTGTTCATGAAATCAACGGTTTCTTTGTCCTGCGGAATTGTTGCAAAGGACGAAACTCTGTCCAGACCGTGGGATCTGAAATCGTCATAGAGCTTTTCGTTTTCCTTCATTCTGTTGGGATTGATGAAGATGAATTCGCCCATGAAGAGATTGGATTTGTAATATCTCCAGCTGAGTTCTGCCACTTCAATGTTGAATTTCTGCATTTCTGTCACATCGGAATTGAGTGCGCGGTCAAAAAGATAATCGCTCTTCGCAACTGTGGAGGGTGAGCAGAATCCTGCCTGATAATGCCAGTCAAAGTCAAAGGCATGAGCGGTGCCCTTGGTCTGAGCGGTCTGCAGGTCAATATATTCCTTGATATAAGGAGCGGCTTCTTCGCCGTAGAATGCTTTGAGAAAATCGTTCATGTGATATTCAACATCGCAGTCAACATCCCATTGGAGTTTACAAAGCAGATAGTTGCGAAGTTCATTGAATGCCGCATAGTGACCGTCACCGCAGTTATAGATATACCCCGTGATGCCGATATCGTGCATATATTTCATTGTGGACTGCATTGTTTCGAAGTTTGAGAAAAACTG
>JAZRJH010000052.1:0-27015 GCA_045645685.1 Acutalibacteraceae bacterium | reverse complement strand
CCCAACAGCGGTGACCCCGTTTCGCTCATCAGAGATTTTCTTGAATATTTCTATAAAAACTATCCTGATGCGAAGGTTGTTTCAAGTGCCGTAACAGGTTACGGTGAAGATATCATCAAGAACGCTTTCGGCATTGATATCGGCATTGTTGAAACCGTTGCACATTTCACGGCTGCCAAAAAATTCAAACCCGATGTTGACTTCATCATTGACATCGGCGGTCAGGATATCAAGTGTTTCAAAATCAGAAACAACGCAATTGACAACATCTTCCTCAACGAAGCCTGTTCATCAGGTTGCGGCTCATTCCTTCAGACTTTTGCTGCCGCATGGGGATACGGAATAGACGAATTCTCAAAGCTCGGACTTTTTGCAGACAGACCCGTTGATCTCGGTTCACGCTGCACCGTTTTCATGAACTCATCTGTTAAGCAGGCGCAGAAAGACGGCGCAACAATTGAAAACATTTCAGCAGGTCTTTCAATCAGCGTTGTAAAGAATGCTATTTATAAAGTTATCAGAGCTGCAAGTGCGGACGAACTCGGAAAGAACATTGTTGTTCAGGGCGGTACATTCCTTAACGATGCTGTTCTTCGTGCATTCGAGCAGGAAATCGGCAGAGATGTTGTAAGACCCGTTATTTCGGGCATCATGGGTGCTTACGGTGCGGCTCTTTATGCACTTGAAAGAAAGCCTGCAAACAGCACAATCATCACCGCAGACGAACTCAAAGTTTTTGAACATAAGGTTAAGGCGGTTACCTGCGGAAAGTGCAGCAACAACTGCCGTCTTACAGTCAATACATTCAGTTCAGGCAGAAGTTTTATCGGCGGAAACCGTTGCAGCAAACCCCTTGCAAAATCAAACGCTGCAGGCGGCGACAATATGTTTGACTACAAAAGAGAACTTCTCGCAGGATATAAAGCCGTTTCAGGCAAGAGACCCACAATCGGTCTTCCCATGGGTCTTAATATGTTTGAGCTTCTCCCCTTCTGGCACAAGTTCTTCACCGAACTCGGATTCGGAATTGCTCTTTCACCCAAGTCAACAAGAGATCTTTATGTTCTCGGTCAGCACACAATTCCTTCGGATACTGTTTGCTACCCCGCAAAACTTCTTCACGGTCATATCGAGGCACTTCTTGACGACGGAGTTGAACATATCTTCTATCCCTGCATGTCATATAATCTCGACGAAAATCTCGGTGACAATAACTACAACTGCCCCGTTGTTGCATATTATCCCGAAGTTATCCGTTCAAATGTCGGCAGACTTAAGAACATTAACTTCATGAGCGATTATGTAGGTCTTCACAGACCCAAGGATTTTGTTAAGAAGATACACGCTATTCTCTGCAACTACTTCAGCGGAATCACTCTTGCAGAAGTTAAATCCGCAACCAAGAAGGCTTATGACGAATACTATTCATTCATGAACAAAATCCATCTTAAGGGCATGGAATTCATGAAAAAAGCAAAGGAAAATGACAGACCCGTTATCGTTCTTTGCGGCAGACCCTATCACCTTGACGAAGAAATCAACCACGGTATCGACAAGCTCATCTGTGAATGCGGCGCAACCGTTATCACGGAAGACAGTGTAAGCCCCCTTGTTGAACAGTTCCCCACAACGGTTCTCAACCAGTGGACATATCATTCCAGACTCTATGCCGCTGCAAAATATGTTGCAAAAGCAAACGATAAAGATCTCAATGTTGTTCAGCTTGTTTCATTCGGTTGCGGCGTTGACGCTATCACAACAGACGAGATGAGAACAATCCTTGAAGAAGACGGCAAGATTTATACACAGATCAAGATAGACGAAATTTCAAACCCCGGTGCGGTTAAAATCAGACTCAGAAGTTTGTTTGCCGCAACAGGCAGATAAGGAGGCGGGAAAATGAAAAAGAAAATTGACACAGACAGAGTTGAATTTACAAAAGAGATGATGGATTATACCATTCTCGCCCCCAACATGCTTGATATTCACTTTTCATTCCTGATCAACGTTTTCGGTCAGTACGGATACAAGGTTGAACTTCTTAAAAACGACGGAAGAACAGTTGTTGACGAAGGACTCAAACTTGTTCACAACGATACCTGCTACCCTGCTCTTCTTGTTATCGGTCAGCTTATCGATGCACTCAACACAGGTAAATATGACCCCAACAAAACAGCGCTTATGATTACACAGTCAGGCGGCGGTTGCAGAGCTTCAAACTATATTCACCTTCTCAGAAAAGCACTGAAAAAGGCCGGATATCCGCAGGTACCCGTTATTTCTCTTAACCTTTCGGGTCTTGAGAAAAACAGCGGATTCAAAATCAGACTTTCAATGGCTCTCAAAATGCTTTCGTCAGTTATTTACGGCGACCTTATCATGCTTCTCAAGAATCAGGTTGAGCCTTATGAAGTCAACAAAGGCGATGCGGAAAGACTTACTCAGAAGCTCATTACAGATATCAGCGACAGATTAAGCAAGGGCAAAGGTTATTCATACTTTGAAATCAAAAAGGCTCTTCCCGAAATAACAAAAGAATTTGCAAAAATTCCCGTTAAGGATATCAAGAAAACAAAGGTCGGCGTTGTTGGTGAAATCTATGTTAAATATTCTCCTCTCGCAAACAACCATCTTGAAGAATTTCTCTTTGACCAGGGATGCGAAGTTATGGTACCGGGTCTTATGGGATTCATAAACTTCAAGGTTGATAACAGACTTGAAGATATCAAACTTTACGGCGGCAATCCCTTCAAGAAAATTGCAATGGGAATCGCAATGTGGTATCTTGCAAAAGTTGAAAAGAATCTCAACGATGCCGCTGCGGCTTACGGCAACTTCACCGTACCCGCACCCTATGCACACATCAAAGAAATGTGCACAAAAATCATCGGACCCGGTTGCAAGATGGGTGAAGGCTGGCTTCTTACCGCTGAAATGATGGAACTTATCGAAAGCGGCTACGGCAACATCGTTTGCGCTCAGCCTTTCGGTTGCCTTCCTAACCACATCGTAGGCAAGGGCATGATAAGAAAACTCAAGGAAATGTATCCGCAGTCAAACATTGTTCCCATTGACTATGACCCCGGTGCAACAAAGGTTAATCAGGAAAACAGAATCCGCCTTATGCTTGCCGTTGCTAATGAAAACAACGAAACAGCAGACGTAAAATAATTGATGTTGACATTTAAAAGTTTAGTGTTATACTTTCAATGTAAAAACATCTTCTGTCCGGAGGATATAAAATGAACGAACCTAAAGCATATGTGAAACACAGAGCCAAACTTGACTGGCTTTTCAGAAAAATTTTCAAACCGACGGTTATCGGTGAGGAAAATATTCCCACTGAAGGAAGAGTTATCCTTGCAGGTAATCACACGCATTTTATGGACTGCATTTCAGTTGCCTGCGCAACTAAGAGAGTTGTTCACTTTTTAGGCAAAAGCGAGCTTCTTGAAGCACCGTGGAAGCCTTTCTTCGAGCCTTTCGGTCTTATTCCCGTTCACAGAGGACATAAAGACAAAGCCGCCCTTTCATCAGCAATCGAAGTTCTTGAAGATGACAAGGTTATCGGCATTTTCCCCGAAGGAAAGGTAAAACTCAAATCCGAAGCACAGTACACCGTTACTCCGTTCAAATTCGGTGCAGTTAAAATGGCAAACGAAACAAACTCAAAAATTGTTCCGTTCTCGATTACGGGAAAATATAAGTTTTTCAGAAAAAGCATCAAGATTCAGTTCTTTGAACCCATCTCAATTTCGGATGACCTTGCTGCCGAAAATGAAAAGCTGACCAATATCGTTGCTCATGGTATTACTGATACTCCCGTTTTTGTTACAAAATAATAAACAACCGTATGTCTTAACGGCATACGGTTATTTTTTTGAATTTGTATGTTTATTTTAATGTTCCGATATGATATAATTAATTTAAGGAGATGATAAAATGAATAAAGAGTTAATCAAAAAGCTGCCATGTAACAGTCCGCTTATCAAAAAGCCTTTCGGCGGGCTTACATCGGATATATTGAAAATTCTTGCCGTCATATTCATGGTTTTTGACCATTTGTGGGCAACAATTGTTTCGGGCAATGACTGGATGACCTATCTCGGAAGACTCACCTTTCCGATTTTTGCCTTTCAGATTGCAGAAGGATTCATACATACTTCAAACGTAAAAAAATACACCCTGAGGCTTCTTGTGTTTGCGCTCATTTCTGAAATTCCGTTCAATCTTTTTTACGGTGGAAGTTGGTTTTATCCATATCATCAGAACGTTATTTTTACACTTCTTCTCGGTCTGCTTGCAATAATTCAGATTGATAAAGCACGAAAAGATAAAACAAAAAAGACTATCATAAAATCCGTTCTGCTTCTTATTCCGATTTCGCTCGGCTCATTCATCGGATTCCCTGACTACGGCTTCTGGGGTTATCTCACGGTTATCATGTTCTATCTGTTCAGAGATTTTCCGTTTGCATGGCTGCTTCAGCTCATATCAATGATTCTTCTTCATATTGTCCTTCCTGAAGGCCAGCAGATTATCGTTGAGATTTTCGGAAAAACTCATGAAATTGCAATTCAGAGCTTTGCGGTATTCTCTCTCATCCCGATATGGCTTTACGGCGGAAGAAAAGGAAAAGGCGGAAAAGTTCTTCAGTACGGCTTCTATGCTTTTTATCCCGCACACATGATAATTCTTTACTTAATCAGATATTTCTTCATATAAAAAACGGGCTGTCTCAAAAGAGACAGCCCATATTTTTTAACCAAAAATCATTGTGATAACTGATGAGAAAAGTTTTGTTACATCATTGAGTGCAAGAAGAACATCACCGAGGAAAAGCATAAGACCTGCTGTGAATGTGTCGATTCCTGCATCTTCTGCAAAATCGCTGTTATCAAGAGCGAACTGGCTTACTGTTACAACTTCTGTTTCAAAGTTCCAGGGATCGCTTTCCTTAACGGTAATCATTCTCATACCTCTTGTGATTTCGTTGCCGTATGAGTTGTAAGTTGCGCCGGGAGTGTTGATGATTTTGATGCCGTTGAGTTCTGTGGTGTATGTGTTAATGTGGTCATGACCTGAATAGATAGCAAGAACGTCGCCGCGTTCAACCATCGCATCGAACTGGCCTTCGTTCATTTCGCTGGGGCAAGGGAATTCAAAAAGGAAACCATCCTGAATGTTTTCGGTCTTGGGGAAGAAAGAATAGATCTTACCGTTGTTTGTTTTGGGAGTTGCAACACCGAGATCAACAACCGATTCGTGGAAGAGTGCATCAAAAACTTCGCCGACAACGATGTGCTGGAAAGCCATTGAAGGAACCTTAGCGCCTGTAAGAGTTTCAAGAGCCTTGCTCTTTTCTTTATACCATTCAATCTGGTCTTCTCTTACGCAATCATAGAATCCGAGATCATTGCCGTTTTCGTCAATATAGTGTGAACCTGAGTCAAACATCCAGAGATTGAACTTAATCTTTGTTCCGTCTGAACTCATAACGGGAAGGCTGTGTGTACCTGTGCCGTGAAGAGCGGGAACTTCATCATATGCAAGGCAGTAACCCTTGCCGTAAAGCTGATACATGGGAAGAAGTTCATCGTTTTCATGACCCTGCTCACGGTCATGATTACCGAAAACAAGTGTGAAATACTGTTCGTTTTCAACAAAAACATTGCAGAGCTCTTCGATAGCCTGTGCCTTTTTATCCTGGGGAGCTGTCGTATTATCACCACCGAGAACAACAATATCGGGCTGATATTCCTTAAGGGCTGCATCAACAAACTTAAGCATGGTTTCGATTGCAGGGAATTCATCCTGACAATCGCAAAGGTGCATGATTTTGAATTCGCCGTTCTTGTCGAACTTAAGAGGAACAAGTTCATAAGCCGAAGCTGAAATTGCACAAGCGCTGAATACAAGCACAAGTGCGAGTACGATTGAAACAAATCTTTTCATTTCAATACCTCCGTATAATAAATTAATGTTAATATTTTATATCAAAATCAATCCAAAGTCAACCTTTTATATTGACATCATTTTATATTTGTGTATAATAATTTAGGAGTTATTCTCAATTTCGGAGGGAATATGAAAACATATAATACACATCAGCGGAAGGCACTTCTTGACTTTTTACAGTCAAACAGCGAAAAGGCTTTTACAATTGAAGAAATCGTTTGCAGCATGAGTGAAAATGATATAAGCCAAAGCACAGCATACCGTCTTATGACCAAACTTGTTGAAGAAGGTCTTGTTCACCGTTCGGTTAAAGGTAACAGCAGGAGCTTTCTTTATCAGTTCATTAACAACGAAAAATGCGAAGGACATCTTCACATAAAATGTACGGATTGCGGCAAGGTTTATCACCTTGATCATGATGTTTCCGCACTTATTCAGAACGATATCAAGAAAAACACCGCGTTTGAAATGGACAGTCATACCGTTTTACTCGGCAGGTGCGGCGACTGCAAGTAAACGGAGGATCTATAATGAAAAAAACAATCTCAATTCTGATGTGCATTGTTTTGTGCATGGCGGTTATGTGCTCATGCTCAGACAAAGAAACAACACATGAAGGCATAAAAATAGTCTGCACGGCTTTTCCGCAGTATGAATATGTTAAAAATATACTCGGCACAAGCGACGGACTCACCCTTCTTCTTGATGATGGTGCAGACCTTCACAGTTATGAACCGACTGCAACCGACATAATCGAAATTGCATCTTCGGATTTATTTGTTTGTATCGGCGGAATTTCCGATTCATGGGTTGAGGGTGCGCTCAAATCCGCAAATTCGGACAACCTCAAAGCCGTTTCACTCATGGATATGGTTCAGACATATGATGTTGATTATGTTGCAGGCATGGAAAAAGAAAACCATCATCACGAAGGTGAACACGAAAAAGACGAGCATATATGGCTCTCGCTTCAAAATTCAGCTGCGATCACAAGAACACTTTGCGATATAATTTGTGAAATTGACACGGCAAACGCTGAAAAATACAGAGAAAATGCAGAAAACTATATCAGCTCACTCAACGAGCTTGACTCCGAATATAAAACTGTTATTGACGGGGCAAAAAGAAATGTTCTTCTTTTTGCAGACCGATTTCCTTTCCGCTATCTTATTGAAGATTATAATCTTGAATATCATGCGGCATTTTCGGGTTGCTCATCAGAAAGCGAAGCAAGTTTTCAGACAATGGCATTTCTTATCGACAAAACCAAAGAGCTTTCTTTACCTGCTGTTATAATCACAGAAAATTCCGACGGCTCTATTGCGGAAATGATTTCCAGAGAAACGGGAGCGGAAACTCTTACGCTTGATTCATGCCAATCCGTTTCAGCATCCGATATTGAAAACGGCACAACCTATCTCGGCATTATGCAGAAAAATCTTGAAATTCTTAAGGAGGCACTTAACTGATGGCACTTATAAAAGTAAGCGGAGTTTCTCTCGGTTACGAAGGCAAAGCCATTGTTTCCGACCTGAATTTCGAAGTTAACAAAGGCGATTATCTCTGCATTGTCGGTGAAAACGGCTCGGGTAAAAGCACTCTTATGAAAACCTTGCTTGGTCAGAAAAATGTTGTTTCGGGAGAAATTGCATTCGGTGACGGATTGAAACAAAATGAAATCGGATATCTTCCGCAACAGACACCCGTTCAAAAAGACTTTCCCGCATCGGTCAAAGAAATTGTTTATTCGGGATGTCTCAATTCCTGCGGTCTTCGTCCGTTTTATTCCAAAGAACAGAAAAAAAGAGCAAACGAAATCATGGACAAGCTCGGAATAACGAACCTTGCTTCCAGCTGTTACAGAGAGCTTTCGGGCGGTCAACAACAGAGAGTTTTGCTTGCAAGGGCGCTCTGCGCAACAAAAACACTGCTCGTTCTTGATGAACCTGTTGCAGGTCTTGACCCCGTTGTCACCAAAAATCTTTACCGTCTTATCAGCGATATCAACAAGGAAGGCACAACGGTTATCATGGTTTCACACGACATACACGCTGCTATTGAATTTGCATCGCATATTCTTCACATCGGAAACAAACCTCTGTTTTTCGGCACAAAAGAAGATTATCAGAACAGCGACGGTTGCCATTGCTTTATTTGTGACGGAGGGCATGAAGAATGAATATTATTGAAAAAATAACATCCTATTTCAGCTATCCGTTCGTTCAGTATGCACTCATCGCAGGAGTACTGATTGCGCTTTGTGCAGCGCTTCTGGGCGTGAGCCTTGTACTTAAAAGATACTCAATGATCGGCGACGGTCTTTCACACGTTGCATTCGGTGCAATGGCGGTTGCAACAGTCTGCGGCCTTGCACCGATGACCGTTACTCTGCCCATAACAATTGTTGCAGCAGTTATCCTTTTAAGAATAACAGGCAGTTCAAAAATCAAGGGCGATGCGGCAATTGCAATGATATCCGTCGGTGCGCTTGCACTCGGGTATCTTCTGCTTAACATTTTTTCTGCTTCCGCAAATGTCAGCGGTGATGTCTGCACAACCCTTTTCGGCTCAACATCGATTCTGACCCTTTCTCAAACAGATGTTATTCTTTGCGCCGTTCTTGCGCTTGTTGTTATTCTTGTTTTTGTTCTTTTTTATCACAAGATTTTTGCAGTAACATTTGATGAAGGTTTTGCATCTGCAACAGGCACAAACGCCAAGGCATACAACACACTTATCGCAGTTATCACAGCGGTTGTTATCGTGCTTGCCATGAAACTTGTGGGTGCGCTGCTGATATCGGCACTCATCATCTTCCCTGCGCTTTCGGCGATGAGAATTTTTAAAAACTTCTTCTCTGTTATAATCAGCGCCGCAATAATTTCTGTTCTGTGCGCAGTTATCGGAATTTTTATTGCGATTCTTTACGGCACACCCGTCGGATCAACAATCGTTGCGGCAAACATTGCGGTTTTCTTAATCAGCATGGCAATCGGCAAAATCACAAAAAGGGCATAAAAAAATCCGAGGGCAATCCTCGGATTTTCTTTTTATTTTAAATAAGCTTCCAGTCTGTAAATCGGCATTCCCATGGATGAGAATCTGTGTTCATACTCGGTTTCGATATTGCCTTCGAATCCGCTGTTATGAAGATCAAGAGAAATATTCTTAAGGCTGAAGCCTGAACCTGTAAGCTGCTCGATTGAATATTCAAAGAAGTGCATATTATCGGTTTTCTGATGTATCTCCGCACCCTTTTTGAGAATCACTTTGTAACTCTTAAGGAATCTTTCGTTTGTAAGGCGGTGATTCGCATATCTCTTTTTGGGATAAGGGCATGAAAAATTGAGATAAATGCGCTCGATTGATTCGGGCTTTATGTATTTTTCAAGATACTCGGCGCCGCCGTGAAGGAACCTGAGATTTTCAAGATTATCCTTCATTGCCGCTTCAGCCGCCATAACAAGCACATTTGAGCATTTTTCCAATGCAAGAATATTGATATCGGGATTTCTTTTGGCAAGCTCGCAGGCGAATCCGCCCTTGCCGCAACCGATTTCAAGCACAACGGGATTATCGTTACCGAAAAGCTCCTTTGTGTCAATATATTCTTTCTTTTCAATCGCCGTGAGAAAATTGCAGTCATCGCTCAGAAGTCTGATGATGTTGTTGCATTTTGCAAGACGTTCTTCAAGATATTTTTTCTTTCTCATTCTCATGGTTATTCACCCTGTTTACATAGTATCACCGCAGAAAAATCTGCGGTGATTGTTTTTTATTCTGTTATTTCTGTTTCATTGGCCGCAGGAACGCTTTCAGTCATGATTGAAGCAAATTCCTCGCCTGTCATCTTCTCGTTCTCAAAGAGCTTCTGAGCAACGATATGAAGTTTATCCATATGCTCGGTAAGAATAGACTGTGTTCTTGAATAAGCATTTCTGATGATATCTTCGATTTCAGCATCGATTTCGGACGCAACTGTTTCGGAATAGTTGCGCACCTGACCGTAATCCTTACCAAGGAACACTTCTCTGTTTCCGCCGCCGAAAGCAATGGGGCCGAGCTTTTCGCTCATACCGTATTTTGTTACCATGTTTCTTGCAATCTCGGTTGCTCTTTCGATGTCATTGGAAGCACCTGTTGAGATATCGCCGAGAACAAGAGCTTCGGCAACACGGCCGCCGAGAAGACCTACAAGACTGTCGAGCATTTCATTCTTGGAAGTATAGTTCTTTTCTTCTGTGGGTCTGTAAAGAGTGTAGCCGCCTGCCATACCTCTGGGAATGATTGAAATCTGATGAACGGGATCCTCATGTTCAAGATAGAAACTTGAAACCGCATGACCTGCTTCGTGATAAGCGGTAAGTTTCTTTGCCTTTTCGTTCATCTTATGTGATTTCTTTTCGGAACCGACCTGAACCTTGAGAGCAGCTTCGTCGATTTCTTCCATTGTGATAGCCTTCTTATCAATTCTTGCAGCAAGAAGAGCTGCTTCGTTGAGAAGATTTTCAAGGTCTGCACCCGTGAATCCGATAGTTGCATGAGCAATGCTGTTAAGGTCAACATCGGGAGCGATGGGTTTGCCCTTTGCATGGACCTTAAGAATTTCAAGTCTGCCCTTTGTGTCGGGATAATTAACTGTTACCTGACGGTCAAATCTGCCGGGACGGAGAAGTGCAGGGTCAAGGATATCGGGGCGGTTGGTTGCCGCAATAACGATAACACCTTCATTTGCACCGAAGCCGTCCATTTCAACAAGAAGCTGATTGAGTGTCTGTTCTCTTTCATCATGACCGCCGCCCATGCCTGCGCCTCTGTGACGGCCAACAGCATCGATTTCGTCGATAAAAATGATAGAAGGAGAATTCTTCTTCGCCTGATCAAAAAGGTCACGGACTCTTGATGCGCCGACACCGACATACATCTCGACGAAATCCGAGCCTGAAATTGAGAAGAACGGAACATCCGCTTCGCCTGCAACAGCTCTTGCAAGAAGAGTTTTACCTGTTCCCGGAGGGCCTACAAGCAGAACACCCTTGGGAATTCTTGCGCCGAGAGTGTCAAATTTATTGGGATTCTTGAGAAACTCAACAATTTCTTCAAGTTCTTCTTTTTCTTCGTCTGCGCCTGCAACATCCTTGAATGTTGTTTTTCTCTTTTCGTCCTTTGCCTGCTTGATTCTTGCTTTGCCGAAACTTAAAGTGCGGTTATTCTCATTTGTCATGGTCTGATTCATTCTTCTGAACATAAAGAATGTGAGCGCACCCATAGCAACAAGGAGAAGAAGAGTGGGCACAATATTATAAAGCCACTGACCTGTTGAACCTGCAACGTAGTCAGCTACTATTTTATTGTCAGGATTTTCGCGGTTGAACTTTATGACATCTTCGTGAACATCATCAACAAAAAGGTTGACATTGGGAACGGTGAAAGAATAAACCTTGTTTTCATCCCCACGGAGCTTATATGTCAGAGCACCGCTGCTGAGATTAAGAACATACTCCGAAACCTTTCCTTCATCAAAAAGCGAAACAATTTCGTAGTATTGGGTTTTTTCTCTCTTCTGAGTCTGACTGTAGATAGTAACACCGCCGATAATCAGAAGCGGAATAAGAATATAAGAAAGAATTGTCGGCAGTTTCTTTTTGAAATTGCCCTGATTAGTATTTTTGGTATTCAATTGGAACAATCACTCCTCATGTTATCATTCGCAAATTTATTTTTCATATACGTGTCTTTTAAGAACACCGATATAAGGAAGGTTTCTGTATTTTTCAGCGTAGTCAAGACCGTAGCCTACAACGAATTCATCGGGAACTTCCGCACCTGCATAATCCGCAAAAATATCATCAACAACTCTGCGCTCGGGTTTGTCAAGAAGAGTGCAGATTTTAATGCTTTTCGGATTTCTTCCGACAAGAATTTTCTTAAGGTTGCTCAAGGTCTTACCTGAGTCAAGAATATCTTCAACAATAAGAAGGTCATAACCTTCAAGATTGATATCAAGGTCCTTAACAATTTTTACAACACCTGACGACTCAGTTCCGCTTTTGTAGCTTGAAACACACATAAAGTCAATTGCGCAGGGAACGGTAATTGCTCTCATAAGGTCTGCCATAAAAACAACAGAGCCCTTAAGAACGCTGACCAGAAGAAGATTCTTATCTTTATAGTCTTCACTTATCTGCTTACCGAGTCTTTCAACTATTTCACGAAGCTGTTCTTCGCTGTAATATACTTTTTCAATATCGTTGAGCATTTTACACACCACTCTTTTTTATTCTTACAACCATAATTCTTTCGGTTGTTTTTGTAACTGCCGTTCTCGAGTCACAGCCTGCACCTTCAACAAGCACAACGCCTTTTTCATCCGCGAAAACGGCAATTGAATTCCTTTTTTCGGGGGATATTTCAAGCTCGTTGAAAAGCTTTTTCAAAGACTTGGTGCATCCCCTTGACTTAAGCGATATCTTATCGCCTGCTTCACGGCTTCTGACAACAAGTCTGCCGAATATTTTATCACAATCGAGATAATATTCCAACCCCTGATTTGAAAAGTTTTGTAAATTATTTATTTCATTAAGATTAACAACGCAGGTTTCAATAACGGAATCAAAGAATTCCGCCTTGCCGTCGATGATTTCCGAAGCTGTACTTTCAAAAGCATCCTTCGGAAAATCAAGAACGCCTTTGCGAACTCTGACGGTCACTCCCCCGTTGATTTGCGCCTTACCTTCGTTTTTGAGCATTTCGCAGATCATGAGCACGAATTTTTGCTCGGGAGTTATTCCGACACATTCTTCTGCAATTCGGATTATCGCACGCTTTTTCAAAGGTGCGGGAGCATTCGATAGAATTGAAGCATCAAATCCGTTTTCTTGCCTTGACTTTTCAACGAGTTCATCGGCAAGCGACGAAAGATAGGCTTCATCTTCGTTGATTGAGGAAATACACCTTTCGGCACATTTTTCGAAAGAACCGTTGATAACGGAAAGCTCTTTCACAACGTTATGCCTTATTCTGTTGCGTGAATACGAAACATCGTCGTTGGTATAATCCGTGACAAATTCAACCGAATTCTTTTCGCAATATCCGAGAATTTCGGATTTTGTGCAATCAATCAAAGGTCTTATAATATTATCACGCCTTGCAGGGATTGAACAAAGCCCCCTGAGTGCGCTTCCCCTTGAGAAATTGAAAAGGAAGGTTTCGATTCTGTCGCTGAGATTATGCGCCGTTGCGATGATTATATTCTCACCGAGAGAATCAAAAAAATCATATCTGATTCTTCTTGCACATTCTTCAAACCCTTCTCCGCTCTCCTTTGCTTTTTCCGCAACATCCACACGGAGAACATGAACGGGAATCCCCATTTCACCGCACTTTTTTTCAACAAATTTTTCATCTCTGTCCGCATCATCACCACGCAGGCAATGATTGACATGAGCCGCAGAGAGATTGAATTTATATTCGTCCTTCAATGAATTCAGAATATTCAGAAGAACCATTGAATCGCTGCCGCCCGACACCGCCGCAACAACAGTTGAGCCTGCAGGAAGCATATTATAACGCTCAATTGAAGCTCTGACCTTATTAATCATCGTGAATTTTCTCCAGCTGAAGGAACAAAGTATGTTCGCCGTCAAACACAAAATTAACCGTGCCTGTTTCGCCGTGTCTGTTCTTAACAACGATAACTTCGGCTATGTTTGCATTTTCCTGCTGCTCTGCTGCACCCTGCTCTTCATCCTCTTTTTCGCCCTTATAGTAATCGGGACGGTAGAGCATCATAACAATATCGGCATCCTGTTCGATTGAACCCGATTCACGAAGGTCGGAAAGCTGGGGTCTGTGTGACTTACCTCTGCCTTCTGTTCCTCTGGAAAGCTGTGCACAGCAAACAACGGGAATATTAAGGTCCTTTGCCATCATCTTAAGATTTCTGGTGATTTCGCTGACTTCCTGAACACGGTTTTCCGTTCTTGTGCTGCCCTTGATAAGACCGAGATAGTCAATGATTACACATTCAACCCCGCCGAGTCGTCTTATCTTCGCTTTCATTTCAGGAACAGTAATGCTTGATGTATCATCAAAATAAAGTTCACAATCGTTAAGAGCGCTTGTAGCCATGCCGAGTCTTATCCATTCATCCTGAGAAATGTTGCCGTTTCTCATCTTCATGCTTGAAACTCTCGCTTCCGTGCCGAGAACTCTCATCGCAAGCTGCTCTTTTGTCATTTCAAGAGAGAAGAAAAGAACCTTTCTTTTGCCCATTGCCGCAACGTTTCTTGCAAGATTAAGCGCAAAACTTGTTTTACCCATAGCAGGACGCGCACCGATAAGAACAAGGTCGGAACGGTTAAGACCCGTAAGTACCTTATCAAGGTCTGAATAACCCGTGGTATAGCCTTTATAAAGGTCTTTATCTTCGCCCGTTATTTTCTTAAGGGTATCATAAACATTATTGACAATGATATCCTTGAGCTTTGAAGGGGCGTTTGTTGTTTTACCCTGACGGATATTATAAATCTTCTGCTCTGCATTATCGAGAAGCGCATCAGCTGTTTCTTCCTGCGAAACAGCACTTTCAACCGTTTCAACGGAAATATTGATGAGCGTTCTCATATAGAACTTTTCACGGACTATCTTTGCATACATTTCAACATTCTGTGTTGAAGGCACGCTGTCTTTAAGCTGAAAAAGATAGTTTTTGCCCGAAGTGCTGTCATAAACACCCTGCTGAATGAGAAGATTGAGGATAACAAGAGGGTCAAGTTTCTGACCCGTTGCGTCAATACTTATCATTGCTTCAAAAATGGAAGAGTGCTGGGGAAGATAGAATGCTTCGGGGGTTATGTATACCGCCGCCTGAGAAAGGCAGGACGGATCTACAAGTATACTGCCGAGAACAGCCTGCTCCGCTTCAAGGCTGTATGGCATCTGAATATTGTCAAAAGAAAGCAAACCGTTATCTGCCATTTTATTCGCCTACCATTACAAACATTGATGCGGAAATTCCGTTATAAAGCTTGACTTCTACGGGGTATGAGCCGAATGTTTTGATATCGTCAACAACAACCTTACGTTTGTCGTGCTTAAGGCCGAATTCCTTTGAAATTCCTTCCGCAACATCCTTGGACGGTACCGAACCGAAGAGCTTGCCGTTTGCACCTGCTTTTGCGGTGATTTTTACTGTCTTGCCCTCGATTTTTGCAGCACTTGCGTTTGCAGCTGCAATTTCTGTTTCGATGCGGTGCTTTTCGGATGCTTCTCTGTTTTTAAGCTCACTCATAGCCTGAGAATTAGCTTCCATTGCAACCTTTCTGGGGAAAAGGAAGTTTCTTGCATAACCGTCAGAAGTGTTTACAAGCTCCCCTTTCTTTCCGAGTCCTTTTACATCCTGTAACAATACAACTTTCATATTCTTTATCTCCTTATTTAGAGTTTATTTCACAATATTCTTTGATTGCTCTTTCGAGTTTTTCCTTTGCCGTGACTATTTTACAGCCTTTGAGCTGACAAGCCGCCATTGTCTGATGACCGCCGCCGCCGAGGGCTTCCATTATGAGCTGAACATTGATTTCGCCGAAACTTCTTGCCGATATAAACACCATTCCGTTATTTTCAAACATAACAAACGAAGCCTTTATATCATTGACCTTGAGAAGCTCATCAGCCGCCTGCGCACAGACAATTCTGATATCGGGCGAAGAAAAATCTGCAACCGATATTGCGCATCGCATGAAACTTTCAGATTCGGAAATAACCTTTGTCCGAAGTTTATTGATTTCAAGCGAATTTGCAAACAGCTTTTTGACGCTGACGGTATCGGCATTTTTATCTTTAAGGAATGCCGCCGCCTCAAATGTTCTTACACCCGTACCGATAACAAAATCCTTTGTGTCGAGCATGATTCCCGAAAGAAGTGCTTCCGCAACGGTTTTGGTGATGCTGATATCGGGATTCATATACTGAAGAAGCTCAGTCACCATTTCACAAGATGACGATGCACCGGGGTCATGGTGGAAAATAACCGCGCTTTCGATATCCGTAACTGCACGTCTGTGATGGTCGATGATAACTCTTGTTTCCGCCTTTTCGTAAATCTTCGGAAACTCAACGAAACTTTCAATATGAGTATCAACGACTATGAGCAGGGTCTTTTTGTCAATCACTTCAAGAGCCTTATCCTGAGTGGCAATGACTTCTGCCATACCTTCGTTTTCGAGCTTGTCTATCAGCCTTGAAGCAAGAGATTTTTTCTTATCCGTTACGATATAAACGGGAATGCCGAAGCTCTGAACCGCGCAAGCCATACCTGCGGCAGCACCGATAGCATCAAGGTCAGTAAACGAATGACCCATAATCACCACATTGCTGCTTGATTTGATAAGCTCCGAAAGTGCCGAGCCGACAACTCTGCTCTTGACCTTAGTTCTTTTTTCAGCACTCTTTGAAACGCCGCCGATATAATCATAGCCGTCTTTCGTTCTGATTGCGACCTGATCACCGCCTCTTCCAAGAGCCATTTCAAGAGATTTTCTTGCGCCTTTTTCACACTTGCGGATTGTGTCGCCCGAAGCAACACCGACAGAAAGAGTAGCGCCCGATTTTTTACCCTTGAATTCATAGTTGCGAACCGTTTCAAGAACGGAAAATCTGTCTTCAACCATTCGGGTGAAATTCTTCTTTTCGGTAACAATGAGATATCTTTCATCGCTGATTTTTTTCAGCACGCTGTCAAAGTTTTCGCTCCAGTTATCGAGAGCTGCTTCAATCTGACTCTTGATTTCTGTTCTTTCGCTGTCTTTGAAATCCGAACGTGAATCGTCAAGATTGTCAAGTTCAAACAAAACAGCACAGGGACGTGATTCATAATATTCCGCTTCGGTTTGTTTGAGAGTTGTGTTATCAAAATAATAAAACGCTCTGTAATTCTTTCCGCCTGAAATATATTTCACGGAATATACGGTATAGAATCTGTTTCCGATTGAAACGCCGGTTCCTTCGTCTTCATCAAAACTGTCATGTCTGATTCCGCCGAGAAATCTGCTCATTTTTTCGGATGCGGTTATATCTCCTGCAGAAATCTCATTGAGAAAACGGTCGCTGTACCATGTTATGTAGCCGTCTTCGTCGCAAACAGCAACAGGAAACGGATAATCCGACAGCACCTTCTGACTGGTGAAATCGAGCTTCTTTGATGTTTTGGCAATGAAGCGCTTGTATCTTTTTTTAGCAGACAAAGCTCTGTAAACCGCAATGGTGCACACAATCAGAAAAATAATACCCTCTGCAATTGCAAGCCTCGGTTCAACAAAAACGGTCATGGCTATAAACACCGCCGAAAAAGCGGCCGCAAGGCTTATGAGCAAACCGTCATACCAAAAACCTTTGAATTTCATTTAAACCTCCATAATTATAGGAAGAATCATGGGACTTCTCTTTGTTTTATCATATACGAAATGCGAAACGGCATCCCTGAGTTTGCCCTTTATCGCACCGATATCGCTGATATTGTTATAGTAGCAGTTTTCAAGACATTTTTCGGCAACCTTTCTTGCCTGAGCAATAAGCTCTTCTGCTTCCTTGACATAAACGAAGCCTCTTGAAACAACTTCGGGGCCTGCGATAAGCTGACCCGTTTCATAATCAACCGATGCGGTAACAACGATGATGCCGTCCTGACCGAGATGCTTTCTGTCCCTGAGCACAACGCTTCCGACATCGCCGACACCCGAGCCGTCAACAAAGACCTTACCTGCAGGCACAACTGCACCGCTCTTGATTGATGTGTTTGTTATTTCAGCAACGTTTCCGTTATCTGCAATGAATATATTCTGAGGATCGATTCCCATTCCTTCTGCAAGGAGAGCGTGCTTGCGAAGGTGCTTCTGCTCACCGTGAACGGGAATAAAATATCTGGGTTTCACAAGCCCCATTATGAGTTTGAGCTCTTCCTGGCAGGCATGACCCGAAACATGAACATCATACATCTTTTCGTAGATAACATGAGCGCCGAGTTTGAGAAGCTCGTTGACAACCTTGCCAACCATTTTTTCGTTACCGGGGATGGGGGTTGCCGAGATAATAACATAGTCACCGGGGCAGATTTCAACCTTTCTGTGGTCGGAAAAAGCCATTCTTGAAAGAGCTGACATCGGCTCACCCTGACTGCCTGTTGTAATAATAACAAGGCTGTCTGCAGGGTATTTGTTAATCAGATCTGCATTTATAAGCACATTATCGGGAATGTTGAGATATCCGAGCTGTGCGCTGATATTGACAACATTTTCAAGGCTTCTGCCGATTATTGCAACCTTTCTGCCGAGAGCTGCGGCAACATTGATAATCTGCTGAACTCTGTGGATATTTGAAGCAAAGGTTGCAACGATGATTCTGCTTCTTCCCGCTTTTCGGAAAAGAACATCAAACGATTCGCCGACCTTGCGCTCGCTTTCGGTATAGCCGGGTCTTTCGGCATTTGTTGAATCGGAAAGAAGAGCAAGAACGCCTTCTTCACCGAGCTTTGCAAAACGGGAAAGGTCTATCATTCCGCCGTCGATGGGAGTGCTGTCAATCTTGAAATCGCCAGTCTGAACAACAGTTCCGCAATCGCAGGAAATTGCAAGTGCGATTGCATCGGGAATTGAGTGGTTGACATGAATTGCTTCAACCGTGAATTCACCGAGTTCAACTTTATCTCCGGGTGCAATTTCATGAAGCTTCGCACTTGAAAGAAGACCGTGTTCCTTGAGCTTGCCCTGAATAAGACCGATGGTGAGCTTTGTTCCGTAAACGGGAATATTAACCGTTTTGAGAAGATAAGCAAGGCCGCCTATATGGTCTTCGTGGCCATGGGTAATAACGATACCCTTGATTTTATCGGCATTCTTTTCAACATAAGTGAAATCGGGAATAACAAGGTCAACACCGAGCATTTCGGGATCGGGAAAAGCAAGACCGCAGTCAACAAGGAACATATCTTCCTTGTATTCATAAAGAGTCATATTCTTTCCGACTTCGTTGAGACCGCCGAGAAATGAAATTTTTATCGGAAGTTCATTCGTCTTGCGATATTTCTTGGCGGAACCGTTTCTTGACTTTGCGGCAGAATTTTTCTTTGTCTGCCTGAACTGATTTGAGCCTTTCTTCTGCCATTTCTGGTTTGGTTTTGATTTCTGCTGTTTCTGATTGGTTTCTTTATTCGCAGCATTATTTTTCTTTTGCATAATTTCTCCTGTTCTGAAAATCAAATAGTGATATATATTCAAATCGGTCAATCTTTATGTTGGCGGGGTAACTGCTCTTACCCCACTGTATATAATATCTTTTTATTTATATAATGTCAAGTAAATAATATATTAATTAAAAGCCGTCCTGATTTTTTCCTCAACATCAAAACAAAGTTCCTGAGCCGCTTCCATGGTATCCGCTTCGGCAAAAACACTTATGCTTTCTCCCCTTTTTTCCGGCACAACAAGAAGTACGCCTTCCTTCCGAAGCTGTTTTATGCCTTCCCGTGAAGCAACCGCTTCATCTCCGATAACGGAATAAAGTTTTGACGGCGGAAAATTAACGGCAAAAGTTTTCTTCTCAATATATTTTTCCGGCAATTCTTCCGCAAGCATATCAAGAGACATTTTTCTCCCGTTCATTATCGAAATAATCTTTGCGCACAGAAAAAGCGCATCTTTTGAAAACTTCTGCTCCGATGCAAGCAACCTTGAATTTTCATCGGAATTATCAAAAGGAGTACGGGTATACCGCAAAACCTTTTGACCGTATTCCTTCGCAAAAGAATCCAGATAATCAGGTGCGGTATAAGGCACAGCAACATCTCTGCCTTTTTTCATTTCATCCTTACAGCAGATTGCAAGAAGTTTTTCGTGACCGATTGTACCGTTTTCCGTTTCGGCAAAAACACATCTGCCCGAATAATCAATTTCAAAAACAGTTGTTGATTTTTCTGATGTTTCAAAACATCTGTCAACCAAATCCATGATTATTCTGTTCTCACACCTTATTTTTGCGGAAATTCCGTTATCTGCACCGAGCCTTTCTGAAAGCTCCTGCTCATACAAACTTTTTATGCCTGACATATCGGATATTTCTCTGACTGATTTTTCGCTGACACTTCTGAATTCACATTTATTGACGCCGTTTTCAATCTCTCTTTCAAAACTTCTGCAGACAGACATACCGTTTTTTCCGCACACGAAAATCCGTTTTGAATCCGAAGCTGAAATAAATATTCCTGAATCAAGTCCGCACAAATCCACACAAAAATCAAGCTGAGATTCAAAGCATTCACCAAAATCCCAGACTTCACTTCCGCCGTCAGCAAGACCGACCGAAAGAGCCTTTTTCAGTATCGCTGATTTTTTTGCACCATCAGATGAAACACCGACTCTTTTTCCGCTTTTGGAATTTGAAACGGCATAACCGAGCTTCAGACATAACTGCGCATTGATAACCGCGCCGCATTTTTCGTCAATTCCGTTTTCACCCATGAAATCCACTCTCATGTTTCCGTATTTTACATTCGCAGAAACAATCGCACCTGCACCGATAATTTTGCCAGGCCATATAAGAACATCGGGCTTGACGCTTGCACATTCACCGATAATACTGCCCGACCCCGCAACGCTCCCTTCGAACATTGCCGAACCTTTTTTCAGCGCCGCACCCGAACAAATTACAGCACCCGTAACCGATGTTTCCTGTGCAAGAGAGCTGTTTTCGAGGACAATGCTCCTGCGTACTTTAGCGTTCTCACCGATAAAGCAGTTGTCATCTATAACAGCATACGGCCCGACAACCGCTCCGTCGGATATCTCCGCATTTTTTCCGATATAAACAGGCGGAACAAGAGTATAATCACCATCAGGAAGTTTTTCTTTGGTATAAATTCCGTTTGCAGAGCGGCTGACAGGGGCATTGAATCTGCCTTCAAAAGCATCACGCTGGCACTTCAG
Source organism: Acutalibacteraceae bacterium (assembly GCA_045645685.1). Taxonomy (GTDB): domain Bacteria; phylum Bacillota; class Clostridia; order Oscillospirales; family Acutalibacteraceae; genus CAG-177. The sequence goes on along the minus strand of JAZRJH010000052.1, from coordinate 6,079 downwards.
ATATGACTGAATATTTCCGACATCGCACCAATAACCATCTGTATGATAACAATAAATCGGCATGTTTTTCCGGAGCAGCAAAGGAAACAAATCCGAAGCAAAATCACATTTTTTTCCGTTTGGAATCAACTTCAGGCATTCGGGATTTATAACATAAACTCCCGTGTTACTCAGAGTGCTCACAGCCTGACTCCACGAAGGTTTTTCAAAAAATCCGCAGATTCTGTTATCTTTTCCGACATTCAGAACACCGAATTCACGGGGGTCTTCAACATCGGTTGCAACAATTGTCACTGCTGCACCGCTTGCCTTATGATATTTCATAATTTTTTCAATATCGAAATCACACATTGCATCTGCGCTGATAACAATAAACGGCTCATCAAAACCCGAAGCCGCATTTCTGACGCTTCCTGCCGTGCCGAGCGGCGAATCTTCTCTTATAAAATCAAGCTGCAGATTTTTATATCCCGATTCATAGGCATTCTCGATAACATGGGGCAGATATCCGAGAGTTACAGCCGCATGGGTAACTCCGCCCGAAATCAGATTATCAAAAACATATTCGATTATGGGCTTGCCGAGAATTTTTGCCATGGGTTTCGGTGCGGTGCAGGTCATGGGTCTTAATCTGCTGCCTTCTCCGCCTGCCATAATTACCGCTTTCATCAAATCATCTCCCGCTGTTTTTTCTGCTATATTATTGGCAAAATTATTCGGAATAAACGATTTTTCTATTGTTAATTGAAAAAACTGATGATATAATAACCAATAATAAATATACAAAAACGGAGAAATTTTCATCATGTCAGAACTCAAAAAGGTTGATATATTTACCGATGGCGCTTGTTCGGGTAACCCCGGCCCCGGCGGATGGGGTGCAATTCTGCGCTACGGCGAGCGTGAAATGGAACTCAGCGGCGGAGAAGCATCAACAACCAACAACCGCATGGAGCTGACCGCGGTTATCGAAGCGTTGAAGAAACTTAAATTCCCTTGTGAAGTTACAATTTACACGGATTCAAAATATGTTGCGGATGCATTTTTGCAGGGATGGATTTGGAACTGGATGAAAAAAGGATGGAAAAAATCCGACGGAAAACCCGTTCTCAATCCAGAATTATGGCAGGCTCTCTGGTCTGAAATCCAGAAGCACGAATATAAAATCGTTTGGGTCAAAGGTCATGCAGGCCACCCCGAAAACGAGAGATGCGATGTGCTTGCCACAACTCAGGCAGCAAAATTTTCATAATACAAAACGGAGGTTGCACCGATGTATGATATTATCCCGATTATCCTTTGTGTTTTAACTGCAGTTTTCACCGTGTTTTCGCAGTTTCTTGATGTTTTCAAGAAAAAACCGCTTCATTCAAAAATGCTTTGTTCGGCACTTTTTCTTCTGACAGGCATTTCGGCAATGATAATCACCCGCTCATCATATTCGATTCTCATAGCCGCCGCATTATTTTTCGGATTGCTCGGAGATTTCTGGCTTGATTATAAGAAGAGCAAATATTTTATGACGGGCGTCCTTTTCTTTTCGATCGGACATCTGATATATCTTTACACATTTATTATTCATTGTCAGCCGTCACTTTTACCGTATAAAAATCAGATTATTCTCGGATTTCTTGCTCTTTGTGTTGCAGCGGTACTTGAAGTTATCATTGACAAAATCAGATTTCCGAAAGGTAGAAGAATCATGATTCTTTATTCATTTCTTCTGATGTTTTCGTTTATTTTTGCCGTTTCAAGAGGCACGGTTTCAATTATAAACGGCGAAAAGAACTTTGGAATCTGCCTTGTTGCGGCAGGCGGACTTTTCCTTCTTTCGGACACTTTTCTTGCTGTTTCACTTTACGGAAAACCCAAGCTCAAATGCAACGACCAACTTGTTGCGCTGACATACTTCCCTGCACAGGCATTATTCGGATTAAGTATTTTATTCAGTTAAGGAGTACAGGTTATGAAAAAAATCATCAGTATTATTCTCGCATTTGTCATCGTTTTTTCATTGGCAATGCCAACATTTGCTGCGGCTGAAAAATGCAACTGCAGTGTTCTTCCCGTTGTTTATGTTCCCGGATTCGGCGAACCGATTTATAAATACCCCGGAACTGAAAATAAATATTCCGTATTTCCGCCCGAAAACGACGCCATAACAGGCGCAATCCCCGACATTCTCAAAGCTGTGGGCGCACTTCTTATCAGCAATTATGATAAATTCGGAGAATTCGCAATTGATGCGGCGGACAAAATTCTTTCCGAAGCAGGATGCAATCCCGACGGAACTTCAAAAGAAAACACGGGAATTGACCCTTGCACTCTCCCCTATGAAGACAGACACACGAGCGCAGTTTATGCCTTTGACAACAAGGATGTTGACAATGAATCGGAATTCAAATATACATATGACTGGCGTCTTGACCCCGTTGACAATGCAAGAGGTCTTTATGAATACATCGGCAAGGTCAAAGAATTCACAGGTCATGATGAAATTATTCTTGCAAGCCACAGTCAGGGCAACACCGTTGTTGCATCATATCTCCATCTCTATGGAAACAAAGGAATCGAAAAGATTGTTTTCCTTTCCCCTGCCTATCAGGGTCTTTCGCTTGTCGGCGCACTTCTTTCAAGAACCTGCTCTGTAACGGACAAAGAAGATTCAGTCAAAGAATTTATCGTCGGAATCATGGGATATGAAGATGTGAGTGCACAGCTTGCAGGCGCACTCATTTCCGTTCTCAACGATTACGGAATCACGGGAATTCTTCTTGATTTTATTCAAAAAATCCTTGATGAACAGCTCGACAGAATCTTCGACGATTATCTTATCGATGTTATGGGAACAATGCCCGGCGTGTGGTCATTTGTGCCCGATGAATACTATGAAGATGCTAAAAAGGCAACATTCAGGGGCCTTGAAAAATATTCGGAACTCGAAAAGAAAACCGATTATTATCACTACAATGTTCAATGCAGATTAACTGAAATCATCGATGCCGCCAAGGCAAACGGAACTGCAGTTGTGAGTGCATTCGGTTATAACATTTCAAGCATTCCCGTAACGGAAGAAAAAGAAAATCATTCGGATTTTCTTATCGATACAAAATACATGAGCATCGGTGCAACAGTTGCTAAAATGGGCGAAACACTCGGCGATGATTACTGCCAGAAGAACACATCATGCGGCCACAATCATGTTTCATCCGACAACATCATTGACGCTTCAACAAGCGCTTATCCCGAGCACACATGGTATATCAAAGGCAATCCTCACAATGAATTCAAAGTACCTTATCTCAAATTCCTGACATGGCTGATTCTCTTTGACGGTCAGCCGACCGTTGGTTCAAATCCCGATTATCCGCAGTTCATGGAAATCAAGGATGATGAACTTGTTAAGGTTGAGGGTGCAAAAGAGAAAGATATGCGAAGCAACAGCAGAATTATTATCGATTCAATCATTATTCTTATTAAAGACGCCGTCAACAAATAAAAACAAGAACACGGGCTGTTTCAAACCGAAGCAGTCCGTGTTTTTTGTCATATAAATTCCGGGCAGTGCATAGATTTTACAGAAGCAAAAAATCAATGAACACGGAGGAATTATAATGGCAGTCAACAATATTTATAATGACATTGCCGCAAGAACGGGCGGAGATATTTATATCGGTGTAGTCGGTCCCGTGAGAACAGGCAAATCTACATTTATCAAAAAATTCATGGAAAGCATGGTTTTGCCGAACATTGAAGATTCACAGCGCCGCGAAAGGGCAACAGATGAACTTCCGCAGTCGTCAGCAGGCAGAACAATCATGACAACCGAGCCGAAATTCATTCCCGAAGATGCGGTTGAAATCACTCTGCCTTCAACAAAATCAAAAATGAAAATCCGCATGATTGACTGCGTGGGATATATTGTTCCGTCGGCACTCGGATACATAGAAGATGAAAATCCGAGAATGGTGAAAACTCCCTGGTTCGACGAAGAAGTTCCGTTCAACATGGCGGCAGAAATCGGAACTCAGAAAGTCATATCCGAACATTCAACAATCGGACTTGTTGTTACAACAGACGGGTCAATCAGCGACATACCGAGATCGGAATATGCTCAGGCTGAAAAAAGAGTTATCAACGAATTGCAGGATCTTAACAAACCGTTTGTTGTTCTTCTTAACTGCAAAGAGCCGAATTCTGCCGCATCAAAAAAACTTGTTGCCGAAATGACGGATAACTACGCTGTCCCCGTTGTTGCAGTCAACTGCCTTGAACTGAGTCAAAACGATATCTCGGATATTCTTTCGCAGGTTTTATCCGAATTCCCGATAAAAGAAATCAAGGTGGATTTGCCCGGATGGATAACATCTCTGAACAAAACTCATTGGCTTCGTTCAGACATTTTCGGCAAAATAAGCTCGCTTGCTCAAAACCTGAAAAAAGTCCGTGATGTGAAGATTTTTTCAGATAACATTGCATCGGGTGAACACATTGCCGCTTCAGGTGTTGAAAGCATGAATCTCGCAACGGGAAGCGCAAAAATCAATGTTGCTCTCCACCCTTCACTTTTCTTTAAAATCATTGAAGAAGAAACGGGAATATCCGTTGAAAACGAGCACGAGCTGATGAATAAAATCAAGGAACTTTCTGCGGCACAAAGCGGTTACAAGCGCATTCAGAATGCTCTTGATGAAGTTGAAGCAACGGGTTACGGAATTGTTCTGCCCGACATCGAAGATTTATCTCTTGAAGAGCCTGAAATCATGAAACAAGGCGGAAGATACGGAGTAAGACTCAGGGCGAGCGCACCGTCACTCCATATCATGAAAGCTGATATTCAGACCGAAGTTGCGCCGATAGTAGGCTCGGAATCCCAAAGCGAAGAGCTGATAAAATATCTGCTCAAAGAATTTGAAGAAAACCCGTCCATGATATGGCAATCCAATATTTTCGGCACTTCTCTCCATCAACTTGTGAACGAAGGTCTTCACAACAAACTTTACAGAATGCCCGGCGATGCAAGGCTGAAACTCCGTGAAACACTTGAAAGAGTTATCAACGAAGGATGCAGCGGACTTATCTGCATAATTCTTTAACAAAAATCCCCATGATCCGAAGTCATGGGGATTTTCATTTATCTCTTGTTGCTTATAAATTCAAAGGGTTTGATTTCGCCTGAATAAGGTTTGAATGCAGTTGAGAATTCAAAAGGTTCAAATCCCCACTTGCGATCAGGTTCAAGCTCTTCATATTTGCCGTGGTTGCCCTGAATATCGATGCGATAATCTGTATAAACAACAGTATCTTCAAGGGGAACAAGTTCATCGTTATGCAATGTTTCTTCAAGCATAAGCGGTGTGAAGTGAGAAGCATTGAAGAAGAAAGTTTTTTCGCTTGCAGGAGCAAAAATCATTCCGTTTTCACCGTTTGAAACTGCGCCGTATCTTGTGCCGAAATGAGCACCGTTTTCGATAGGTCTTACGTAAGGAACAAAGTTCTCGGAAACGGTTGTTTCAAACTTTCCGTAACGTGCGGCAAGATGACGGTCGGCATATGCTTCCTGAGGACCTTTGCCGAAGAATTCCATATTCTCATAGCCGCCGTTGAGTCTGAATGCAAAGCCGAATCTCGGAAGCTGCATTCCCATTTCAACCATGAGCTTTCTGTATTCACCGTTGAAACCGATAACAGCACTTCCGTCACCGTAGAATTTATAAGTCATAACACCGTTAAGAACGGGAACAACTGCAGGGCCGCCGATTGAAACGGGGCAAGTGATTTTTATGCAATCTGCTTCTTCGGAAACGGTTGCGGAATAAGTTTTCTGAACAGCCGCCTGAATGTTGGCGCTTCTTCTGTCATCTGCTTCGCCGAGCTGATTCCAGGCATGAGCTTTCCATACTTCAACCTTAACGGGTTCGGAAAGCATTTCTTTTCCGCCGCAAAGAACAGATGAAATTCTGCCGTAGGGTTTATCAAATGTGTAAACAACACCGTTTGACTCAATGGTAACATATCTGTCACCTTCGGAAACAGCAGGAATTTCTGCCTTAACGGTTTCTTTTTCTGTTTCTGTTGA
>JAZRJH010000051.1:0-5019 GCA_045645685.1 Acutalibacteraceae bacterium | reverse complement strand
TCACGCGTTACTCACCCGTCCGCCACTAAACTTAAACCTCAATCAACCGAAGTCTCAATCCGTAAAAGTTCCGTTCGACTTGCATGTGTTAGGCACGCCGCCAGCGTTCATCCTGAGCCAGGATCAAACTCTCTAAAAATTTTATCTGAACACCCGAAGGTGTACAAACCATTCTTAGAGCATTAATCGCTCGTGATGTCCATCTGACATCTTGTTTCTCGTTAAATCGAGAATTACTGCTGTACTTGAAAGTACATACTCAAATTAATCTTCAAGGGTATTTTTTCTATCAATCGTTGTTTAATTTTCAAGGTGCGTTGCACACCGTTCTTGCGGAGTGCTTGACTAATATATCACACGGAAACCGGTTTGTCAACACTTTTTTTACTGAATTTTCAACATACATTTCAACCGTTCCGTGTGTTTCGTTTCCGCGCTTTTTGGCATTGATTTTTATATTATTGTAATTAATTATATATGATTAAACTGTTATATTCTTATCTGAATGACAAAATACTATTTTTGATTTTTCTTTTATAGTTTCAATTATTTCAATTATTCTGAATCTCATCTCATATTTAACGGGAACTGATATTATTTCTGCGCCGTTTTCTCCGAGAATAATTTCTGTGTTTACCTTTGAAGTTGCTGCAGGAAGACATAGCGGCGGAAACATGACACACCACCAATTATGACCTTCCCCTTTTCCGAGAATAACTTTGAGGGCAAGATATTCACCTGCAGGCAGAGTGTAATTTTCATATTCACGGGTTGTGAAGTATTCTCTATCAAGATAAATATCTGCGGTGTAATCAAAACCGTTTTCGGAAAGAACTTCGTTGGCGGTTTTTACAAGAGCATCTCTTTCTTTTTCAAGATTTGCTTGTGCATTGTCAACATTAACCGTACCGCCGAAGATTTCACTTCCGCATGAAAGCAGGGCGTCTCTGACGAGAATCTTTACATTCTGATCTGCATCTGAATCGGAATTTGCGAGAATATGAAGTCTTATCACATTATCTCTTATTTTGTTACATTCTGCACCGAATCCCATTACCGAAAACATCATTGAAACAACAAGTCCCAGCGCCACGGAGATTTCAATCATTTGTTTTTTCTTCATAAAAATAAACCGTCCTTTTATGTTGTAACAACATTCTTGGACGGTTTTGTTTGTTTTATTCAGTCGGCAAATCAAGTCCGCCGATTTCATCACGGGTTTTGAAAACATAGCCGTTCTGGCTGAGGATATCGATGCGCGAAAGCGCTTCACCCGTGCCGAGCGCAACACAATTGAGCGGCGACTCCGCAACAGTTGTTTTTACGCCTGTTTTTTGTTCAATCATTTTATCAATTCCGCGAAGAAGAGCACCACCGCCTGTAAGACGGATTCCCGATTCTGCAATATCGGCAGAAAGTTCGGGCGGTGTAAGTTCAAGAACGGAGCGTACGGTTTCTGCAATTGTTTCAAGATGGGGCCGCATTGCAAGATATGCTTCGGTTGAACTGACTTCAATGCTCACGGGCATATTGGTTATGAAATGTTTACCCTTTACCGTAAGCCCGAGTTCAACATCACGGAGAAATGAACAACCGATTTGTTTTTTAATATATTCGCCTGATTTGTCACCGATGATAACATCTCTTTCTCGTCTTATCTGACGGACAATCGCTTCATCAAGAGTGTTACCTGCAACTCTGATTGAACGGGAAATTGAAATACATCCCATTGTGATTACGGCGATATCTGTTGTTCCGCCGCCGATATCAACAATCATTGTGCCGACGGGGCGGTTACTTCCGAGACCTGCACCGAGTGCAGCTGCAAGGGGTTCTTCAATAAGACACGCTTTTGCCGCACCTGCAGCAGTAACAAGGTCGAGAATTGTTCTCTTTTCAAGACCCGTTGCCATTGATGGTACACAGACAACAACATTAGGTTTGAACACCATGTTCTTACAGATTTTTGAGAGAACATAGCGGAGAATATGTTTTGTTGCGGTGAAATCCGACACAACGCCGTGAAGCATCGGTTTGACAACACGGATAGAATCAGGATTTTTACCTATCATTTCCCATGCACGTTTACCGACACCGATAAGTTTACCGCTTTCTTTTTCATATGCAGCGACACAAGGCTCGGACATGACAACACCTTTGCCTTCAACAAAAACGACAATGGATGTTGTTCCGAGATCAATTCCTATATTTGCACCGAGCATTGTTTCACCACCTTTATTTTTGGTTTTTCTTTTTATATTGTGTTACGGCAAGAGTTATGCAATACACATCTTTTGCACCGTAAAGCCACAGCATTTTGGCGCATTCGTTGAGAGTTTCGCCTGTTGTTGAAATATCATCGCAGAGAAGAATTGTTTTATCTTTCACTTCCGACGGATTTTTTACATCAAATACTCCCGCAAGATTACCTTTGCGAAGATAATAGCCGATATTATGCTGCTTCTTTGTTTCATAATTTTTTGAAATCAAATCAGGCTTATAATCAATCCCGAGATTTTCAGATATGCCTTTTGCAAGATATGCACTCTGATTATATCCCCTGATTTTTATACTTTTGCGAGTCATGGGAACCTCGGTTATAAAATCAAAATCAACATCAGCAAATCTCTTTCTGACGGTATCTGCCATTTCAAGTGAATACGCTTCATAATTACGAAAACCGTTTCTGAATTTGAAGATATGAACGCCGTGTCTGACACAGCCTTCAAAATAAAACGGCGCGGCAATTGAGTGAAAATAGTTTTCAGCACCTTTGCAGTTACATTTATCTTTTTCACGGGCGCATTTCGGACAAATCACTCCGTTGATTCTCGGCAATTCCGATTCACACTTTTTGCACATCATACGGCTGTATTCAATAACTTTACCGCAGTATGCGCAACGTCTGGGGAATATGATATGAACAAGTATTTCTTTCAGCTTTTTCAATTTTCTTCACCAAGCATTATAAAGCTTTTGAGTGCGGAATAGCGTTTCGCCTTGCTGTTATTGGCAACCATTCTTTCAATTGTATCTCTTGATCCTACAAGAATCATCAGCTTTTTCGCACGGGTAACCGCTGTGTAAAGCAGATTTCTGTAAGCAAGTTGGTCAACAACTCCCGTCACGGGCATAACAACTGCTTCAAACTCATTGCCCTGACTTTTGTGAACCGTAACGGCATAGGCGTGCTCGAGTTCAGCACTTCCTTCAAACGGATACTCTGCCATTTTATCATCGAAACGGACATATAAAGTGTGGGCAACTTCATCGATTTTTTCGAGAATACCTATATCACCGTTAAAAACGCCGAGACCTTCTTTGTCTGTGGCTGACCACGGGATATTATAATTGTTTTTTATCTGCATGAGTTTATCGCCTTCACGGAATATACGCTGACCGAAGGCATGTTCACGCTTGTGTTTTGCAGGAGGATTTATTGCCGCCTGCAGATATTTATTGAGATTAACAGTTCCTGCTTCGCCTTTTCTTGACGGGCAGAGCACCTGAATATCATCTGTGGGAGAATATTTATATGCATTCGGAAGTCTTGTTGAACAAAGCTCTGTTACTGTTTTAGCCGCCAAACCAGGCTGAATTCTTTCCAGAAAGAAAAAGTCTTTGTCTGTTTTTGTTATTTCAGGGAATTCACCTGCAACTATTTTATGTGCGTTGGTAACAATAAGACTTTCCATCGCCTGACGGAAAACTTCCTTAAGTTCAACAACGGGAAGAGCCTTGGAATTTATCATATCATGAAGAACATTTCCCGCACCTACGGGCGGAAGCTGATCAGAGTCACCAACCATAACAAGTCTGCATCCGATAGGAAGCGCATCAAGAAGGCTTGAAAAAAGAACGATATCCACCATCGAAAGTTCATCAATGATAACCGCACCCGCATTCAATGGGTTGCGTTTGTTTCTCTGGAATACGGGTCTGTCGTTTCTGTCCCACTCAACTTCAAGAAGTCGGTGAATCGTCTGGGCTTCTCTGCCTGTAAGCTCACTCATTCTTTTGGCCGCTCTGCCTGTTGGTGCGGCGAGAGCAACTTCAAGACCCTGATTTTCGAAAACCTTGAGAATTCCTCGCAGGGTTGTTGTTTTTCCAGTACCGGGACCGCCCGTGAGAATGAGTATTCCCCTTTCAACGGCAAGCTTTATTGCAAGACGTTGCATATCGTTATATAAAACACCGCCGATGAGCTCGGCTTTGTTTATCTGTTCATCAATATTATCAAGACATTTCGGAGCAAAACGCTTCATAAAAAGAACGGTATTTGCCGCTTTCTTTTCCGCATCATAGATTTCGGGCAGAAAGATAAATTCTCTGCCGTAAATAACATCCGAAACAAGCTGTTTTTGTTCAATAAGTTTATCAAGCTGAATTTCAGCTTCATCCGCAGGACATCCCAGAAGAGAAACGCACGGCGGAATAAGTTTTTCACGGGGAAGGCAGGTGTGACCGTTATAGAGATTGTGCCTTACAACATAGATAATTCCTGCTGTAATTCTGTATTCATCGGCAGGCGGCACGGGAAGTCTCTGAGCAATATCGCAGGCTTTTTCGAATGTTATACCTATTCCTTCGGAGCAGAGAAGATAAGGATTTCTTTCAACCGTTTCAACTGCTCTCGGACCGTAAACCTTGAACACCTTAAGGCATTCGGAGGTTGTCATGCCGTATTTTTCAAGAGAAATAAGCGCTTCTCTTTCAGCGGCACGTTTTCTGAATTCATTGGAAATTTCTTTTGCTCTTTCACGGGATATACCCTTGATTTCCGAAAGTCTGTCGGGAGCATTTTCGATTACGGTAAAGGTATCTTCGCCAAAACGTTCAACTATTTTCTGAGCTGTTTTTTCTCTTATACCCCTGATTATTCCCGAAGAAAGATACGAAAGCATTTCGGCGGCAGTTTCAGGCATTTCACGGACACAGCCTTCAATCTTCAGCTGTTTTCCGAATGTAGGATGAACCGACCATCTGCCCGTAAAAGTTACCCTTTCGCCGCAATAAAGC
>JAZRJH010000050.1:0-10216 GCA_045645685.1 Acutalibacteraceae bacterium | reverse complement strand
CAATACAATGGCGGCTTATGAAATCGCACTCAAGCAAGGTGCGGATATGATAGAGGTTGATGTCAGCTGCAGCAAAGACGGCAAACTGTTTCTTTTTCATCCAGGAATGGAAAAGGAACATCTTGGGAAAAGAACTATTCTGCCCTTGCTTAACTATGATAAAATCAAGAAATTTCATTATGTCAATTATGACAGAACACCGACTCAATTCTCTCTTGCGGATTTTGATGAACTTCTCGAAACTTTCAAGGGCAGATGCTTTATAAATATTGATAAATTCTGGAGCAATCCGCAGAAGATTTATGAAGCTGTCAAACGCCACGGAATGACCGACCAGATGCTTGTCAAAAGCAAGCCTTCAGATAAAGTTTTCAAAATCCTTGCCGATGTTGCACCTGAAATACCGTTCATGCCGATTGTCAGGGATGAGCATCCGCTTCATGAAATGCTTCTGAAAAGCAATATCAATTATGTCGGCGTTGAAGTTCTTTTTGAAAAGGAAACCGTAACCGTTGCAAGCGAAGAGTTTATTGAAAAGATGCATCGTGATAATGTTCTTGTCTGGATGAACTCGATTATCTATGACCATAAGGAACAGCTTTCGGGCGGTCACAGCGATGATACGGCACTTACCGTCGGCGAGGACTACGGCTGGGGCTGGATTGCCGACAAGGGCGTTGATATGATACAGACCGACTGGACAATGATGCTCGTTGATTATCTGAAGCGTTCAGATAAATATTACCGCAAATAAGATAACCCCGTTTGGTTAATTCCAAACGGGGATTTTTTATCCGTGCTGTTTTATATATTCTTCAATCGGCATTCCGTTGACAAGGATTCCGTGCATTCTTATTTCGCCTCTATAAACGGTTGCCCTGATTGTGAATTCCAGATTATCTTCCGTGACCACGTATTCACCGCCGAAATAGGAAAACATTTCAAAATACAATTCCTTCGGAAATTCACCATTATATGTTTCGATTTTCTCGGTGAAGAAATCATGTTTCGCTTTAAGATAAGGGGCGTCTTTCGGCTTTTTATGAGAGAAACCCGTAACTGCGGAAAGTCCGTTTTCATTTGTTTCTATTATGGCATATTTACTGTTATCACGGTAAGGCGGGGTTGTGCCTTTTATCGGTGCATAGATGTAAGCCGTGCCTGCCCATTCGTCATAATGGGCTGAAATACTGTCTGCTTCAAAAGTGAATTCTTCTCCTTTGTTGGCAATCAGCCATTCCTTGACAGGCTTTATTGCTGTAAGTGATAATGCAAATGCAAGCTGAATTGCAATCAGAATTATAATCGGAAGCTTTTTACGCATTGTTTTCAGCCTCCCTTGCTTTAAAAGTTTTTGAGAGCTTTCTGTTGATGAGAAGCAGGGCGGCACCCATAACGATGCAGGCAATTCCGCTGTAAACCAAATCCCAGTTGCCCATGATAAGTGTCACATAAATGATGTAGCAAATCATCAGCAGTCCGAGATTCACCGTCAGCATTTTTGCGTTTTTGATACCGCTGATAATGAGAATAATGCTCGAGGCAAGAGAAAGCAGAGATATAACAGTCTGCAGTTCTTCGCCGTTTGAAAAATGCTCAAGCACCGAACTTCCGCCGAGAACGAAAGAGGTTAGTGCCGTTACAGAAAGAAAAGCGGTTTTAACAGGATTTTTTCCTAAATCTTTTCTGCCGATAAAAAACGCAAGTGCAATAATAATTATTGAAGCAACAAAGGGAAGCACCGCATATCCGTCTTGCTTGTATTCATCTGACAGCATTTCTGTGATAACGCAGAGAACAGCATTCAAAACAGTTATGCATGGTACGGCAAAAAATCTGAACGGATAGGGTGAATCACCGTTTTTATCTGCTGCATAGAGAAGCATAAGAACCGCGAGAAGCAGATAAAACATAACAACAAAGGGTTGCTGACTTGTTATGCAGAGCGACGAAACAACTAAAAATGCAGCTGAAATGACCGAAACCCAGACGGAATATTTGTGCTTCATATCCGAGCCTTTTGATTTAAAAACAAATAAAACTCCTGCCGCATAGAGGGGAATAAGCGCCACCGCATATTCTGCTTGAGTAAAAATATTCCATGTGCATATGCAGGCAAAAAATGCTGTGAGCGGAAAAACGGAGTTCAGAACAAAAGCCATGGATAATATTAAAACAGAATCAATAATCAGCAAGTTCTCAAAACCGAGATTTGCACCGAAAGCGTCATTGACAAGAGCGTTTGTAATCGCAAGACCTGCCGACCATGCAACGCTTGCTCCCTCACACCACGATATGCTGTCTTTTTTCTTTGAATAAGAATAAAATGCAACCGCACTTCCTGCAATAAGAGGAAGAAACATAAGTGCGGCAAGAAGTGCTTCGGGAATTTCATCCCAGAAGCAAGCAAAGACAATCACGATTCCCGTAACGGTCAGAAGCGTGCCGAGCGTTGCAAAAACAATGTTCATCGCTTTGCGGTTATCCTTTTTGGTTGCTTCAAGTCCGACATTGCGTTTTTCGCCGTAAATGATTTCTTCAAGACTTACTCCGAAAACATCGGCAAGCACACCGAGCATTTCGATATCAGGCTGGGTTCTGTCGTTTTCCCAGCTTGAAACAGTCTGCCTTGTGACATTGATTTTTTCTGCAAGAGAATCTTGCGTCATTTTTCTTTCGTTTCTTAATTTTTTAATGTTTTTTGAAACCTTTGCCATTTTTTCACCTCCTGTGAATTAAACGGAGTCTTTCCGTGACTTAATTTAATCACAAATCATTTAAAAAGTCACGCAACAAAGTGTTGCAAAAAGAAAATCAGGAAACACAGCAGTGCTCCCTGATAAAAAATTATAATCCCTGCTCAAATGATATGATGTAATATCCCATGGGATACGGTTCAACTTCAGGGCAGTCTATAAATGTTCTCACAACATGATAAAATGTAACAATCTGACTGTGAGTATTCCTTGATTGTGTACGGTCAATCTTCATTGAGCCTTTCAGATATGTAATCACATCGCCGTCGGAATCAATGAACGAGTCAACATGAACATAATCAATCGGCGGGATTCTGTAGGATTGAACCCAATCCTCGAATGAGTCTTGTTCATTGCGGAAATAAATGCGGTCATATTTTATACGCCATCTGACTATTTCTGCCTTGAATTCCCATTCGTTCAGAAGCTGAAGGTCGGTCATTTTGAAATTCCGAGCTCCTTGCAGCATTCGCAGACGATTTTCTTCATTTCATCCATTTTCTTTTCAATGTCAGCAACGATTGCAAGCTGAGTGCGGCATCTGACAAGATTATGCTCAGGATATTCGGTTTTGAAATATACGTCACCGTTGATAAAATCGCCAAGGAATCTCATTCCGCATTCAAGAGTCATGAGCTTTGATGAGAATACGAGCTGGTCAATTTCGTTTTTGGTAAGGCTTTCACCTGCGGTGGTAAGATATCCGAGAGTGTATGCTCTGAAGTTTTCAAGGCTGAGAGTAACTTTGGTAACATCCTTTTCGTCTTCCGATGCGGTGTTGGCACCAAAACGGATGCTGTCGCCGAAATCGTAGAGCGAAAGACCGGGCATAACCGTGTCAAGGTCAACAACGCATATTGCTTCATTTGTTTCGTTGTCAAACATAACATTGTTGAGCTTTGTGTCGTTATGAGTAACTCTGAGAGGAAGCTCGCCTGCTTCAAGCATATCAAGGAGAAGTGAGCAGTCGCTTTCTCTGTCAAGAACAAACTTTATTTCTTCTTCAACCTGAGATGCTCTGCCTGAAAGATTTTCCGCAACTGCTTTTTTGAAATCGGCAAATCTTGAAACCGTATTGTGGAAGTTGGGGATGGTTTCGGTCAGCGAATCAATGGGATAATCCGCAAGGATACGCTGGAAATTGCCGAATGCTTTTGCAGCATTGTAGAAAACCTCGGGGTTTTCTACGGTCTGATATGTGTGTGCATTGCTGATGAAGTTATAGCATCTCCAGAAACGGTTTTCGGCGTCTGTATAATAGGGTTTTCCGCTTTTTGCTGGGATAACATGAAGGCATTCTCTGTCAACATCGCCGCCGTTTTTCTCAACATATTCACGCATATAGTTTGTAACGCCCATAACGTTTTCCATAAGAGCTTCGGGCTGCCTGAAAACATATGTGTTAAGCTGCTGCACAAGATATTTGTTGACTTTTCCGCTTTCTTCACGGAAATCAAAAACATAGGTGTTGTTTATATGACCGTCGTGAAGCTGATTGCTGTTTTCAAATTCGCCGCTGAACTCAAATGCATTGAGAAGCTCTGTGATGATTTTGTTATCCATAATATTTTACACCTTTCTTAATTCAATCTTTCCGAAAAATTCGGGTCGGTGAAAATCGGGTTTTTCTGTTTCGACGGGGAAGAATGTGCCGAAATGCGGATTCTTTGATAATTCGGCGCATTTATAAAAATTACCCTTTACGGTTGATTCGGTTATATGATAATCCACTCCGTAAAGTGCAGATATAAGAGACTCGGGAATGATGATTTCATATCCCCATGCCGTTTTGCCGTTTTCGGTAATTTCCATTGTTTCTATGGTCGGCTCAATGTCGGTCAGAGTGCTGATAAAAACTCTGTCCGCACGGCAAGTGCCGATTTCCGAAAGATAAACGCCGTTTTTGTTGACTTCAAAGTTGATATATCTTTTATCGTTTTCAACGGGCATAAGAAAAACTTCAAGGCAACTGTCTGTGTAAACAGGGTCGTCACGCTTTGTGCAATTGCAGAGCACGTCTTCTTCAAATGACCACAAAACAGCGTGGATTCCTTCGCCTTCAACAGCGAAAAATCCGACATGGCTTTCGGGAATAATATCGTCTTTGTTCTTCCACGGGAAGTTTGATATTTCACTCACGGGGAAGTCTTTTATTTCATCTGATTTTTTAAAAATCGGAGCAATCAAACATATTCCCTCCGTTTGGTCTTTATATTATAAAACATTATACAATACAGTAACTTAATAGTCAACAAATAAAAACGGGCAGTCCGAAACGAACTGCCCGAAAATATGCAATTACATAGCTTCAACGATAGCTTTTGTATCTCTTGCGATAACAAGCTCTTCGTTTGTGGGAAGAACAAATACCTTAACCTTTGAGTTTGCAGTTGAGATTTCGCCTTCCTTGCCTCTGCGCATAATTTCGTTTGCTTCAGCATCAAGCTCAATTCCGAGATAGCTGAGATTGTTACAAACGTCTGCACGAAGGTCGATTGTGTTTTCACCGATACCGCCTGTGAATACGATAGCGTCAACGCCGTTCATAGCTGCAACATAGCTGCCGATGAGCTTGCGAACCTGATATTTCTGGATGCTTCTTGCAAGGTGAGCTCTTTCGTTGCCTTCTGCTTCTGCAGCGGAAACGTCTCTGTCGTCACTGCCTACGCCTGAAATACCGAGAACGCCTGACTTCTTGTTGAGAATGGTGTCTGTTTCAGCGGGAGTCCAGCCTTCCTTCTGCTGAAGGTAGGTGATAACTGAGGGGTCAACAGCGCCGCAACGTGTACCCATGATGAAACCGTCAAGGGGAGTAAGACCCATGCTTGTGTCGATGCACTTGCCGTCCTTAACAGCTGTGATTGATGAACCGTTGCCAAGATGGCAGGTAACAATCTTGAGATCTTCGATGTTCTTGCCCATAACTTCTGCACATCTTGCGCTTACGAAACGGTGAGATGTTCCGTGGAAGCCATAGCGGCGAACCTGATACTTCTCGTAGTATTCGTAGGGGATGGGGAAGATATATGCTTCGGGAGGCATTGTTGAGTGGAAAGCATTGTCAAAAACAGTAACCTGGGGAACGTCTTTGCCGAAAACATCGATGCAAGCGTTGATACCCTGAATGTGAGCAGGGTTGTGGAGAGGAGCAAGGTCGCAAAGGCTTTCAATACCCTTTACAACTTCTTCTGTAACAAGGGTGCTTTCCTTGAAGAGAGCGCCGCCCTGAACAACTCTGTGACCAACAGCTGAAATTTCGCTGAGATCGTCAATAACTTTTGAAGCACCTTCAGTGAGAGCCTTCTTAACCTGAAGAAAAGCTTCTGTGTGGTTAGCCATGAATACGGGTGTTTCAAACTTTTCGCCGTTAGCTGAGCCGCCGATAAAGCTTGTTTCCTGACCGATTTTTTCACAGTTGCCCTTTGCAAGAACTGATTCGTTGTCCATGTCAAAAAGCTGATACTTGAGTGATGAACTGCCGCAGTTAATTACAAGAATTTTCAATTTTAACACTCCTAATAGTGAATATTTGCTTGATTTAAGCTCATAACTGTTATATTATATACTTATATTTCCTTTTTTTCAAGTGTTTATTACATTAAATTATTATGAAAGGTGCCGAAAATGAAGGTTGCAGGCATAATAGCGGAATTCAATCCGTTCCATAACGGTCACGCGTTTCTCGTGCAAAAAGCACGGGAGGCGGGCTATACCCATGTCGTTGCAGTTATGAGCGGTAACTTTGTGCAAAGAGGAGAGCCTGCTCTTTTTCACCATTCCGTGAGAACAAAAGCCGCTCTTGAGAATGGCGTTGATCTTGTTTTGCAGCTTCCGTGTGTGTATGCAATGTCGGGCGCACAGAGCTTTGCAAGAGCAGGTGCGGAAATACTTGACGGCTTCGGAGTTGTTGATTCGGTTGTTTTCGGAAGCGAATGCGGAAATGCTCAATTGCTTTCAGAAACTGCTGATGCGATTTACGGTGAAGAGATAAAGCAACACCTTTCTTCGGAGTTGGATAAGGGAATTTCTTTTGCATCTGCAAGAGAAAATGCACTCAGAATAGTCAATCCCGTTTATGCTGATATAATCAAAAGTCCCAATAATATTCTCGGTGTTGAATATATCGCCGCTCTGAAAAGGCTTGGCAGCAGGGTTTCTGCCGTTACTTTTTCAAGAAACGGTGCCGCACACGATTCCGACGAAACCGACGGAAACATTGCAGGCGCATCGCTGATAAGAGAGCTTATGAGAAACGGCGGAGAATGGAAAGGGCTTGTTCCCGATAACACAGCCGAGCTTTATGATGCTTCTCAAATCGCTGATATCAGCAGGCTTGAAAGTGCCGTGCTTTATAAAATCCGCACAGTTTCTGCAGAAGAGCTTGCGAAAGTTCCCGATATAAGCGAGGGCATTGAGAATCGTATTCTCTCTGCCGCAAAGCAGGCGGGCAGTCTTGAAGAGCTTTATTCTCTTGCCAAAACGAAGCGGTATTCCCATGCAAGAATCAGGAGAATTATCTGGAATTGCCTTCTCGGAGTTACCGCAAATGATCTTGAAAAGAGCGTTCCGTATATAAGAATAACAGGCTTCAACAAGAAGGGTGCAGAGCTTATAAAGGCGGCAAAAGAAACCGCAAAACTTCCGGTTATGTCAAAGCCGTCGGATTTGCTGCAGCTTAACGAAACCGCACAAACGCTCTTTTCTCTTGAGTGCAAAGCAGGGGATATCTATTCTCTTTGTTATAAAACCCCCGATATCTGCGGCACGGAGAAAAGTATGAGACCCGTGATATCAGATTAGTATATATTAGTAATTAATTATATAATTTTATATATTTGACCAAACGGCAGTAATTTCTGCTGTTTGGTTTTTTTATTTGTCACAATCAACAAAAGAGATAAAAAAATATACAAAAATAAATTTATTTTTTCTGAAAATTTCGTATGAATGCACAAACATTATTTTTGAAAATATTTTTTATTATAAAAAGGTTGACATTTTGAGTTTATTGACATATAATGCTAAACTGCATATTATACTGGAAATTAATACCCTATAATTATCGCTTATTTTGCGCATTTATAATTATTATATGGGTGTTTCCAAAGCAAAATTTCGGCTTTCCACCAAATGGAAATTTCAAAGAAACGGAGTGAATTTAGCCTAATGCTGAAAGTTAATCCCGTTAAACGAGGAAGTTGCACACGCATGAGCTTCGGCAAAATCAATGAGGTTATGGATATGCCTAACCTGATTGAGATCCAGAAGTCCTCCTACCAGTGGTTCATCGAAACCGGTCTTAAGGAGGTTTTCCGTGATATGGCGGACATCACGGATTACACAGGAAACTGGGTTCTCAGCTTCATTGATTATCGCATGGATGACAAACCCAAGTATACGGTTCGCGAATGCAAAGAGCGCGATACCACTTATGCGGCACCCATGAGAGTAACTGTGCGTCTGCAAAACAAAGAGACAGGAATTATCAAAGAGTCAGAAGTCTACATGGGTGATTTCCCCATAATGACCGAGAGCGGTACTTTTGTTATCAACGGTGCTGAACGTGTTATCGTTTCTCAGCTCGTTCGTTCTCCCGGTGTTTATTACGGAATGACTCATGACAAGACAGGTATCGAACTCTACACAAGCACCATCAACCCCAACAGAGGTGCATGGCTTGAGTACGAAACCGATATCAACGACATTTTCTATGTCCGTATCGACAAGAACAGAAAGATCTATATCACTGCATTTATCCGTGCACTTGGTCTGAGCTCAAACGACGACATCCGCCGTTTCTTCGGTGAAGATGCAAAGCTTGAAGCTACCATGGAAAAGGATGAAACAAGAAACACCGAAGAAGCACTCATGGAAGTGTTCAAGAAGCTTCGTCCCGGTGAACCCGTAACTCTTGAATCCGCACAGCAGCATATCGATAATCTCTTCTTCGATCCGCACAGATATGATATTTCCAGAGTGGGCCGCTACAAATATAACAAAAAGCTTTCTCTGCTCAACCGTCTTCCCGGCTGCAAGGTTGCACAGCCCGTTATTTCCGAATACACAGGCGAACTTCTTGCTGAACCCGGTGAAATTCTTACAAAGCAGAAGGCTCTCGAAATAGAGCAGGCAGGCGTTATGAAGGTTGTTGTTGCTTGTGAAGACGGCAGCGAGCTGTTCGTTATCTCCAACGGCATGACAGACCCCGCAGCGCTTCTTCCTGCAGATATCACCAAAGAAGAACTTGATGCAGCAGGCATCAACGAAAAGGTTCGCTTCTCCGTTCTTCACGAAATCGTTGAAAAGTGCGGCGAAGATAAAGCAGCTCTTCTTGCTGAAATGGCAGAACGTTGCGACGACCTTATTCCCAAGCACATCATTGTTGACGATATCTTTGCATCAGTCAACTATGTCAACTGCCTCACAAAGCGTGTTGGTAATGTTGACGATATCGACCATCTCGGCAACAGACGTATCCGTTCAGTAGGCGAGCTTCTTCAGAATCAGTTCAGAATCGGTCTTGCAAGAATGGAAAGAGTTGTTCGTGAGAGAATGGCAATCCAGGCTCAGGAAGATGAAGATAAGATCACACCGCAGACTCTTATCAACATCCGTCCCGTTATGGTAGCAATCAAGGAGTTCTTCGGTTCATCACCGCTTTCACAGTTCATGGACCAGTCCAACCCCCTTGCAGAGCTTACACATAAGCGTCGTCTTTCAGCTCTCGGTCCCGGCGGTCTCTCACGAGACAGAGCAGGTTTCGAAGTTCGAGACGTTCACTATACACACTACGGCAGAATGTGTCCCATTGAGACCCCTGAAGGTCCCAACATCGGTCTTATTTCTTACCTTGCAACATTCGCAAGAATCAATGAATACGGCTTCATCGAAGCCCCTTTCAGAAAGATTGACAAGGAAACAGGCAAGGTTCTTGACGATGTTATCTACATGACAGCCGATGAAGAAGACGAGTTTGTAGTTGCTCAGGCTAACGCACCGCTTGACAGCGAAAACCGTTTTGCCAAGGACAAGATTACCGCAAGATACAGAGACGAATTCATGGAAGTAGACAACACCGCCGTTGACTACATGGACGTTTCTCCCAAGATGGTTGTTTCGGTTGCAACCGCTATGATTCCCTTCCTTGAGAACGACGACGCAAACCGTGCTCTCATGGGTTCGAACATGCAGAAGCAGGCTGTTCCTCTTCTTAAGACCGATGCTCCCATCGTTGGTACAGGTATGGAATACAAAGCAGCTGTTGACTCGGGTGTAACAATCCTTGCAGCAGAAGCAGGTACTGTAACCAAGGTTTGTGCAGACGGCATCACCGTTATGGGTGACAGCGGCACAAGCAGATACTACGAACTCACAAAGTTCCTCCGCTCCAACCAGGGTACATGTATCAATCAGCGTCCCATCGTTGATGTTGGCCAGAGAGTTGAAAAGAACGAGGTTAT
>JAZRJH010000049.1:0-1460 GCA_045645685.1 Acutalibacteraceae bacterium | reverse complement strand
TGCTCGGTGCACCCGGCGAGGTTACGGAGCTTCAGCTCTTTGAAGCAAACGTAAGCATCAGAGGCAAGGGAAGCGTTGAAACTCTCGGTTCAGAGGGCGGAGATGCATCAGCATTCGCTTCAACCGTTAAATCATCGAAGTCAGGCGTTGCTTCAACAAAATCAAAGCTTGAAAGCCTTGAATCAGTCAACGAAATCGCTTTTACAGCCGACGAAAAGAAGGCTATGGAAAAGATTTTTGCTGATATGAAGAAGAGCGAAGATGCTCTCGGTGAAGTTGACACAGAGAATGTTGAACCCATGATTTATGTTATGCCCATGACCAATGTTCTCCGTTCGGATAAGCGTGAACAGCCGTTTGAACGCAAGGATCTTCTTGCAGGTGCTCCGCAGAGTACGGAAGACAGCTGGCAGGTTCCCAGACTTGTAAAGTGAGGTGCTGAAAGTGAGTTATTATATTAATGAAATAAATAAAGCGGGGAAAATCGCTGTTGACGATACAATTCTCGTTAAGGATGTTCCTGCAACCGCAGGTTCAAAAATGCTTGAAAATTTCAAGCCCCTTTTCAGCGCTGAAGCTGTTGAAAGACTTGAAAAGGCAGGATATGCAATTTCGGGTAAAACAAATGTGGGTGAATTCGGTCTTGACCTTCTCGGCGAATTCTCAAACTTCGAACCCGTAACAGAAAACGGCAATCTTGCAGGTGCAGCGGCTTCTCTTGTTGCAAAAGGAGAAATCAAGGCAGCTCTCAATGTTGACCTTAACGGTGCACCCCGCCGTGCAGCTGCAGTTTCAGGTGTTGATTTTATCAAACCTACCTATGGCACTGTTTCACGCTACGGTATCATCGCCTGCGCTTGCTCGGGCGAGCAGATTGGTGTTACTGCATCAACTGCCGCTGATATGAAAGAAATTCTTTCCGTTATCGCAGGTCATGACGATAAGGACGGCACAAGCCTTCCTGCCGAAAAATATGAATATTCAACCGATGAAGACGTTTCTGCAATGAAAATCTGCATCGTTAAAGAGCTTTATGATGCTGCAAGTGCAGAAGTTAAGGTAAACATCGATGCTTATGCAAAGAATCTTGAAACACTCGGCGCAAAGGTTGAAACAGTTTCTCTTGATATTGTTTCCGATGTTCAGACCGCATGGCAGATTCTCATGAGTGCCGAAACAACCAACAATCTTTCGAGATTTGACGGTGTTAAATACGGCTACAGAACTCCCGAATATAAGAATATCGACGAGCTTTATGTAAAGAGCAGAAGCGAAAGCATGAACTTCATTACAAAGGCAACAATCATCTACGGCTCTGATGTTCTTTCAAAGGGCAGATATGAAAACTGCTATGATAAGGCGCTCCGCATGAGAAAGATTGCTTGCGATAAGGTCAGAGAAATTCTCGCTTCTTACGATGCAATTCTTGTTCCCGCTTGCTCAGAAACAAGCTATCAGGC
>JAZRJH010000048.1:0-3302 GCA_045645685.1 Acutalibacteraceae bacterium | reverse complement strand
ACATCAAAAGCAGGATTCTTTGATAAGATTATTGCATTCTTCAAGAAACTCTTCGGACTTACCAAAACAATTCCCGAAGCAATCAGAGTTATATATTAAAATCAATGCCGTACAGCTTCGGCTGTACGGGATTTTGTTATCCAATCGCAGAATTTAACAAGCCTCCCCTGCAGGGGAGGTGGATTTTGCGAAGCAAAAGACGGAGGGAGAGAAATCTTGTTCATGGCAAAAATTATTTGTTACAAAAAATATTCTCTCCTTCAGTCCTACGGACAGCTTCCTCATCAGAGCAAGCCCAAGGAGTGAGTTGCATTTATGCAGAAAACTGTCCGAAGGACAATATAACTATGCAAAGCATACTATAACTGCGAAGCAATATAACTCGCTGCAAGGCGAATAAAACTGCAGAGTGTCCTTACGAACACTCCGCTAAACACATCCCTTTTATTTTTACTGTTTTCTTACGTCGCCGCAGCAGTTTTTATATTTCTTTCCGCTTCCGCAAGGGCAGGGATCGTTGGGCTTTGCCTTCTCCTTTTTCCTTACGGGCTGCTTCTTGTCGCTGCCGTCGGTTGCGCCGCTTGTTGCGGTGATTTTTGCAGTCTGCTCACGTTTTGTGTCTTCCTGACTCTTGATCATAACGGTGAGAATCTGTCTTGCTGTGTCTTCACGGATTGCTTCGTTCATGCCGTCAAACATTTCTGAGCCGACATTTCTGTAAGCAACAACGGGGTCTGTCTGACCGTAGGCACGAAGACCGATACCCCTGCGCAGCTGATCCATTGCATCGATGTGATCCATCCACTGTCTGTCAACATTGCGAAGAAGAATCTGTTTTTCAAGTTCACGCATGATGGGTTCGCCGTTTTCGCCAACGCCGAAAAGTTCTTCACGGGCATCATAGCTCTTGTGTGCTCTTTCAATAAGCATTTCACGGGCATCTTCTTTGTTGAAGTTATCCTTGAAATCATCTTCAGAAGTGAGCCAACCCTTGAACTTGTCGCGGAGACCGTCGATGTTCCAATCGCTCTTGGGGAGACTTGATGAGCAGAAGAAATCAACTGCTTCGTTGATGCTTCCTTCAATCATGCGGGTGATAACGGGCTTGAGTTCTTCGCCGTCAAGCACCTGATTTCTCTGCTTATAAATAAGTTCTCTCTGACGGTTCATAACATCGTCATACTGAAGAACGCTCTTTCTGATTGCAAAGTTTCTGCCTTCAATCTTCTTCTGTGCGCTTTCGATTGTGTTTGTTATCATTTTTGCTTCGATGGGCATATCTTCAGGAGTCTTGAGGGTGTTCATGATGGTTGTGATTCTGTCACCGCCAAAGAGTCGCATAAGGTCATCCTGAAGAGAAAGGAAGAAGCGGCTTGCACCGGGGTCGCCCTGACGGCCTGCACGGCCGCGAAGCTGATTGTCGATTCGTCTTGATTCGTGACGCTCTGTGCCGATGATGAACAGACCGCCTGCATCACGGACTTTCTGTGCTTCGGGTGCGATTTCGTCGTCATATTTCTTTTCGAGAGCTGAATACTGTGCTCTTGCATCAAGAATTTCTTCGTTGTCGGTTTCCGCAAAGCCTGTTGCTTCTGCAATAAGTTCTTCGGAATAACCCATTCTGCGAAGCTCGGATTTTGCAAGATATTCGGAGTTACCGCCGAGCTTGATGTCGGTGCCTCGGCCTGCCATGTTTGTGGCGATGGTAACAGCGTTGAGTTTACCTGCCTGAGCAACGATTTCAGCTTCCTTGTCGTGATACTTCGCATTGAGAACTTCGTGTTTGATACCTTTTCTCTTGAGAAGCATACTGAGAAGCTCGGATTTTTCAATCGAAACAGTACCGACAAGCACGGGCTGACCCTTTGCATGGCACTCTTCGATTGTCTGAATAACGGCAAGATATTTTGCCTGTTCTGTTTTATAAACAACATCCGCCATGTCATTTCTTATCATGGGTTTGTTGGTGGGAATTTCGATAACGTCAAGATTATAAATCTGATTGAATTCGGTTTCTTCGGTCATTGCTGTACCGGTCATACCCGAAAGTTTTTTATAAAGACGGAAATAATTCTGGAATGTGATTGTTGCAAGAGTCTTGCTCTCGTGTTCAACATTAACATTTTCTTTTGCTTCGATAGCCTGATGCAGACCTTCGTTGTAGCGTCTGCCCATCATGATTCTGCCCGTGAATTCGTCAACGATAAGAACCTGATTATCCTTGACAACATAGTCAACATCACGCTTCATAACGCCGATTGCCTTGATAGCCTGATTGATATGGTGCTGAATTGTCATGTTTTCGGCATCCATGAGATTTTCAAGGTTAAAGAATGCTTCTGCCTTTGCAACGCCGCTCTTTGTGAGAGTTGCGGTTTTTGCCTTTTCGTCAACTACAAAATCACAGTTTTCATCAACAAGGTCGTCAACTTCTTCTTTTGACTGAACTTCCTTGATTTTTGTGCATTTGAGTGAAAGAGCAAAGCGGTTTGCCATCTTATAAAGATCGGTGGATTTTTCGCCCCTGCCCGAAATGATAAGCGGTGTTCTTGCTTCGTCGATAAGAATGGAGTCAACTTCGTCAACGATTGCAAAGTTATGACCTCTCTGCACCTTGTGTTCCTTGTAAACAACCATGTTGTCACGAAGATAGTCAAAGCCCATTTCGTTGTTTGTGCCGTAGGTAATATCGGCGGCATATGCTTCTTTTCTCTCTGCATTTTCTTTTTCGTGGATGATAAGACCGACCGAAAGACCCATGAAACGGTAAACTTTGCCCATCCATTCGCTGTCACGGCGTGCAAGATAATCGTTGACGGTAACGATGTGAACGCCTTCGCCCGTAAGACCGTTGAGATATGCGGGAAGAGTTGCAACAAGAGTTTTACCTTCACCTGTTCTCATTTCAGCGATTCTGCCCTGGTGAAGAATGATACCGCCGATAATCTGCACGGGGAAATGCTTAAGACCGAGCACACGCCACGATGCTTCACGGCAAGCGGCAAATGCTTCGGGAAGAATATCGTCAAGGGTTTCGCCGTTTGCGAGACGCTCTCTGAACTCGGGAGTTTTTGCCTGAAGCTGTTCGTCTGTAAGGCGGGAATATTCTTCTTCAAGGTCGAGCACTTTGTTGCAAAGGGGACGGATGCGCTTGACTTCTTTCTGAGAATAGTCGCCGAAGAGTTTTTTCAAAAGACCCATAATACACCTCTTGTATAATTCGGAATTATTTTTTCTATTGTAAAAATTTATTTTTTGTGTTAATATTTTGTCAGATTTAAAAAAGGAGAGTTACGACATGC
>JAZRJH010000047.1:0-1736 GCA_045645685.1 Acutalibacteraceae bacterium | reverse complement strand
TAAATCCGTTTTTGGGCATAACTCACCCGCCCCGAATATGCGGCATGAAAGATTATAGCACAACATTCAAGTGTTGTCAAATCTTTTTTTGTTATTTTTTTCAGAAATCTGAGTCTTTGTCAACAGGCTCATAATTCGCCTGCTGATACTCTGTGTTTTCGGGTTCTTCGGGAATGATGAGGGCAATAATAAGATAGATAATAATCGGGCATCCGATTACAAATATCGAAAGAAGAACATAAATAATTCTGAGAATTGTTGCATCGACATTGAAATATTTTGCAAGTCCGCCGATTACGCCAAAAACCTTTTTGTCACTTCTGCTTCTGTAAAGTTTTCTTTCCATTTCACATTCTCCTTATCTGTTTTGTATATCTGCAGCCGTAAGAGTGTTTCTCATGAGCATTGCAATAGTCATGGGACCTACTCCGCCGGGAACAGGAGTTATAAATGATGCCTTATCCTTGACATCATCAAAATCAACATCACCGCAAAGTTTTCCGTTTTCATCTCTGTCCATACCTACATCAAGAACGATTGCGCCTTCCTTGACCATATCGGCCTTGACAAATTTTGCAATGCCGACTGCGGCAACAAGGATATCCGCCTGCTTTGTGATTTCAGCAAGGTTAACGGTCTTTGAGTGGCAGATGGAAACGGTTGCATTTCTTGCAAGCATAAGCATTGCCATAGGTTTGCCGACGATATCGCTTCTGCCGATGATAACACAATGCTTGCCTGTGGGGTCTATGTTTTCATATTCAAGGAGCTTGACCATACCCATAGGTGTGCAGGGCACAAGCTCACCGTTGCCGATTGAAAGTCTGCCCACGTTTTCGGGGTGAAAGCAGTCAACATCCTTTTCGGGAAGAATTCTTTCAAGAACGGCATTTTTATCAATATGTCGGGGAACGGGAAGCTGACAAAGTATACCGTTGACTTCCTTGTCTGCATTGAGTTTATCAATAAGCTCGAGCAGTTCTTCGGTTGTTGTTTCTTCGGGGAGCGCATATTCAAGCGAACGCATACCCGTTCTTTCGCAAGCGGCTTTTTTGTTGTTGACATAAATTCGGCTTGCAGGGTCACTTCCCACAATAATTACCGCAAGAGTGGGTAAAACACCTTTTTCCTTAAGCACGGCAACCTGCTCTGCAATTTTGTCGAGATTATATTCTCTGACTGCCTTGCCGTCAAAAATCTTTGCCATCGGACTCACTCCTCATTTATCATTACATTATTGTTTACAACTGCGGATTCTTGTGCAATTTCTTTCTCAGCGTTCTTTTTCGCCTCAGCCTCTTTTTTAAGTTCTTCTTCAAGGAAGAAATCAACACCGTCGATGGGTTTTGGATTCTTTGTGAATTTTATCAAAAGAACAACAAGAAGAATTGCACAAACCACGGCGATTGCCAACGAAAGTGCCTGAGAAACACGGATTGTTGTGCCTGCGATATAAAGGCTGTCTGTTCTCAATCCTTCAACAACCGCTCTTTCAACACCGTACCATATGCCGTAGCACAGAGCTATCTGTCCGCTGAATTTTCTCGCCTTGCGGCAGATGATATAAAGTACAAGTACGCCGAGAAGGCACCATATTGATTCATAAAGAAATGTGGGATGAACGAATTTATCAGGGTCAACATAAAAACCTTTTTCGGCATGAAGCGCCTGATTACGGATTATATCATCAGCAATTTTTTCGCTCCACATGCCCCAGGGTTTTTCGGTGTTGATAC
>JAZRJH010000046.1:0-4119 GCA_045645685.1 Acutalibacteraceae bacterium | reverse complement strand
ATCCACTGCTTTGCCTTTTCAGCGTCTACCTTAACTTCTGTGGGAGTAGCAACGGGATTGTATGTGCCGATTTCTTCGATGAATCTGCCGTCACGGGGATATCTTGAATCCGCAACAACGATACGATAGAAAGGAGCTTTCTTTGCGCCCATACGACGAAGTCTGATTTTTACTGCCATTTTAAATTCCTCCAAAAATAAAAATATACAAAAATAATAATTTATAATGTAACAGACTGTGCTGTATTACATTCCGAACTGTGAGGGATCAAATCCCTGGGGCATTCTGAACTTTTGCTTTCTGCGGCGTTTACCGCCTTTGTTGCCGCCCATCTGCTTGAACATTTTCTGCATCTGTCTGAACTGGTTGAGAAGTTTGTTGACGTCTTCAACGTTCTGACCGCAGCCTGCGGCAATTCTCTTTTTGCGTGAAGGGTTAATGATATCGGGATTACGGCGTTCCTTTTCGGTCATTGAAAGGATAATCGCTTTTGTGCGGTCAAACTGACGCTCGTCAATTTCAATATCCTTTGCTTTGTTTCCGATGCCGGGAAGCATACCGAGAATATCCTGAAGTGAACCCATTTTGCGGATTTGCTCAAACTGATCAAGCAAATCGTTAAGGTCGAATTTGTTCTGAAGAAGCTTCTTTTCGAGTTCTTCTGCCTTTTTCTCATCGATAGCCATTTCAGCTTTTTCGATAAGCGAAAGAACGTCGCCCATGCCGAGAATTCTTGAAGCCATTCTGTCGGGATGGAAAACATCGAGATTTTCGAGCTTTTCGCCCATACCGACAAACTTAATCGGTTTACCCGTTACTGCTCTTGCCGAAAGAGCTGCACCGCCACGCGTATCACCGTCAAGCTTTGTAAGAATAAGACCGTCGATTCCGAGAGCTTCGTCAAAAGCGGTTGCAACATTAACTGCATCCTGACCTGTCATGGCGTCAACAACAAGGAGAATTTCATGGGGTTTCACTTCAGCCTTGACAGCCTTGAGTTCGTCCATGAGTTCTTCGTCAACATGAAGACGGCCTGCGGTATCGAGAATAACATAGTCATAACCGTGTTCTTTTGAATAAGCAATAGCTTCTTTGGCAATCTGAACGGGATTTGTCTGCCCCTTTTCAAAAACGGGAGCGCCAACCTGTTCACCGACAACCTGAAGCTGTTTGATAGCTGCGGGTCTGTAAATATCGCAAGCTACGAGAAGGGGACGGTGATTATCCTTTTTAAGCATGTGTGCAAGTTTTGCACAGTGAGTTGTTTTACCTGAACCCTGAAGTCCGCACATAAGCACAACTGTCGGGGGATGGTTAGCATAAGCAAGGCGGCTTTTTGTTCCGCCCATGAGAGCCACAAGTTCTTCTTTAACGATTTTGATAACCATCTGAGAAGGGGTGAGGCTTTCCATAACTTTTTCACCGATTGCTTTTTCGGTTACTGTGTTTGTGAAATCCTTGGCAACCTTATAGTTAACGTCAGCTTCAAGAAGAGCCATACGGACTTCGCGCATTGCGGAGCGAACATCCGATTCGGT
The DNA here is from genome assembly GCA_045645685.1 of Acutalibacteraceae bacterium. Classification (GTDB taxonomy): domain Bacteria; phylum Bacillota; class Clostridia; order Oscillospirales; family Acutalibacteraceae; genus CAG-177. The sequence continues at coordinate 2,581 of JAZRJH010000046.1, read as the reverse complement.
AAGACTGCCCTTGCTTTTAAGATTTTTAAACGCGGATTCAAGTCTTTCTGAAAGTCCTTCAAATGCCAATGTTTTCACCTCGGTTTCTTAATTTATATAATGTATGTATCTCAGCTTTCAAGCATTGTCATTGCAGCTGCTTTGATACGAACGCTGTAGTCATTGATTTCTTTTGAAAGGCTGTGTCGAAGGTTGTGCTCCGCAATGAGATTTGAACATTCGATAATCTCATTAAGACCCTGACGCATATCTTCAAAACGCTTTGCCATTCCAAGACGGTTTTCCATATCCTGAAGCTGGGTTTCAGCTCTCTTGATTGCATCGCGGACACCTTGTCTTGTTATTCCTTCGTTTTCAGCTATCTCGGAAAGGGAGAGATCATCATTATAATAGTATTCCAAAAAATCACGCTGTTTTGCCGTGAGCATTTCGCCGTAGAAATCAATAAGCACAGCCATTTCATAATTTTTCGCCATTTTTTACTCTCCTTTCACATAGATTAAAGCTGCATATACACAAAAATAGCGGTCTTTTTCCGAGTTCTTAAACCCTGAAAAAGAACCGACCTGTAAAGTGCCTTTGCTTTACAGGTCGTTATTATACTAGAAATATATGATAATGTCAAGAGCTTTTTTAACAGTGTTTTTCACACTTTTCCACTTTTTTCTCACTAAAATACCTAAAAACACGTGGAATTTCTACAGGTTGTGGTTATTTAGCGAAGAAATTACTATATATATCAGGTTATTCACATTTGCAAAGTGGAAAACTTTTTTACACGCTCACGGTGTTTCATGCTTGTAAAGTGCGGTAACTTTACAGATGTTATTTCAAAGTGACGATTGTGACACCGTCTTCGCCTTCTCCGTAAAGACCCAGACGGCTCGTTTTGACATAGGGAGAAGACTTGAGATAGCGTGTAACTGCGGTGCGAAGAGCACCTGTACCCTTTCCGTGGACAACCGTGAATTCATTAAGACCTGTGCGAAGTCCCTGATCAATGAATCTGTCAAGCTCAATAAGACATTCGTCAACCGTCATTCCTCTTAAATCAAGTCGGGTTGAAGCCGCCATGTTGAGTCTGCTTTCGCCCTGAATTGAAATGCCCGATTTTTTCTCTTTTTTCTTCGGTGCGCTTTCACAAAGTCGGAGATTGGAGAGTTTGACTCGTGTTTTGATTGAGCCTGCCTGCACTTCCACATTTCCGTTTTTGTCAACGGGTGAAAGTACCTTTGCCTGCTTTGCAATGTCACGGATTATAACCGTATCGCCTGCAACAAGTGCACGGGGGAGCACATAATTCTTGTCATCATCTTCAATTCCGATAACTGGGTCTGCGGCGGAATCGATTGAATCAATGCCTTTTCTGACAGCCGCTTTTGCTCGTTTTGCAAGTTCGGCGGCATCTTTTGTTTTTTGCTGTTCTTTTTTGAGTTTGTCAATTTCCTGAAGAAGTGCATAGGCTTCACGCTTTGCATTTTCAACAACCCGCAGTGCCTGTGAACGGGCTTTTTCCATTTCTTTTTCACGGAGCACCGCCATTTCTTCACGGAGTTTTTCGGCATTTTCTTTTTCTTTATCTGCTTTTTCGGAGAGCTGTTTTGCTCTGTCATATTCATCTTCCATGCGGCGGCGTGTTTCTTCAAGTTTATCAACAACATTTTCAAATTCTTTGTTTTCGCTTGAAACAAGGTCGCTTGCACGTTTGATAACATTGATATCAAGACCGAGCTTTTCGCTGATTGCAAGTGCATTTGATTTGCCGGGAACACCGATGAGAAGTCGGTAAGTGGGGCGGAGAGTTGCAACATCGAATTCGCATGAGCCGTTCTGCACTCTCGGGGTTTCAAGAGCGTATGCCTTAAGTTCCGCATAGTGAGTTGTTGCAGCGATTTTTGCCCCTTTGAAATGAAGCGCTTCAAGAATAGCCATGGCAAGTGCCGCGCCTTCTACAGGGTCTGTTCCTGCGCCGAGTTCGTCGATAAGGATAAGACTTTTATCATCCGCTTCTTCAAATATGCTGATGATATTTGTCATGTGAGCGGAGAAGGTTGAAAGTGACTGCTCAATTGACTGCTCATCGCCGATATCGGAGAGAATTTTGTCAAAAACGGAGATTTCGCTTCTGTCACCTGCGGGAATCATCATTCCGCACATACCCATCATTGAAAGCAGACCGAGTGTTTTTATGGAAACGGTTTTACCGCCCGTGTTCGGACCTGTGATAACAAGCGTGTCAAAATCTTCGCCGAGCATAATATCAACAGGAACAACCTTTTTGGGGTCAATAAGCGGATGTCTTGCCGAACGCAGATTGATTATACCTTTGTCGTTGATAATGGGCGGACATCCCTTGATTTTATAAGCATACTGAGCTTTCGCAAAAATAAGATTGAGTTCGAGTGCACATTCATAGCTGTTTTTGATGCTCTGTGCAAAATCACCTGCACTTGCCGAAAGTTCTGCAAGAATTCTTTCGATTTCTTCACGCTCTTTTGTCTGAAGAACACGGATTTCATTGTTTGCTTCAACAACAGCCATGGGTCCAATGAATACTGTTGCGCCGCTTGATGATGTGTCG
>JAZRJH010000045.1:0-6062 GCA_045645685.1 Acutalibacteraceae bacterium | reverse complement strand
TTTTCTTTGACTGTACCACGTAAGTTTTCATCCTTGCACCGTTTCGACCACAGTATTTCTTTCTCAACTACGGGGACATAAACGACGTGCAGATGATAGTGATAAACGTCTTGTCCGAGTGCTTCCGACATCGCTTTGTTTCGCTCATCGGCGTGCATTACTGCGGAGATGATATATTCTTCACCGCCGACAATTTCGATTGCCGCTTTGTATGCATCCTCATAAAATTTCTTTGCAAATTCGTAACCGCCGTGATTGAAAAAGTATGCGGAGTTGACATCGAAAATCAGCTCACCGTATTTCTTTGCATCAGCTTTAAGACCTCGGATTGAAATGATTTTATCTTCAACCATTTTATTAAAAATGTTTTCGTAAGTGTCGTTTGGTTTTTTATAGTGAACATTGAACAGAGTCATTTCCGTGACGATGTCGGAATTTACATATGACTCTTTTTCCCGTCGGAAAATATGAAATCACCTGCGATCCTACAGTGATCGACACGGGCGAGGATTACAGTGTTGTTTTCACAACAAGTGATTTCGGCATGAGATATGTTGAGTATTCCTATAATGGGAAAGATTATAAAGTTTATGATCAGAATTCGGGCAGACTAAACACCGATTCTCTCATTCACAGCATAAATTGGTGAAAAAAGAGCCGACTGATTGATTTCAGTCGGCTCTTTTTCTATGTTGTTGAGATTTGGTATTGTTATATATTTTTCTTAATAAGCGTAAAAATGGCGTGAAATTATTTGTTTAACAATTTGTTTTTTTGTTCATCAAATTCTTCCTGTGTTAAAACACCTATATCAAGCAGTTGTTTTAATTTCAGCAATTCATCAGCCAAAGAGAAATTGTTGTTGCTTGTTGAAACAGGTGTTGTTGTGCCTTTTTTTGCTGCATCAACACGGGATTTAACATATTCTGCAACTTCCATCATTCGAGCATTTGAAACAACTGTTGTATCAAATGTAAATGTGTTTTCTCCGAAAAAGTTGCTGGTTATATTGTTTCCGCTGATCGAGGCGGTTTCTAATTGAAGATAACCGATAGTGAACTTTGATTGTTTGAATTGAACACCGACACAATCGGAATAGTATACGGTCTTTTCGCCATCTGTTGCATTGTGTGTAATCAGAGACCCCAGCGTCAGTTTTGTTGTTATAACAACCTTGTCTGTGTAAATGTCAATATGTCTGCCTCTTACACCATCGATTGTATAAACTAAATCCTGATTTTCAAATGGGCCTATATCGCTGTTGATTTTCTTTTCCTCATCAACGGTGTTACTTTCTGCATCTTCAAAAATCTGTATATTATTTTTTACAGCAATATTATATATCTTATCTATTCGTGCAGAAATATATGTTGTTATTGTTTCGTTATAGTGCTGTTGACAAGCAGAAATAATTTTGTTTTTTAAACTGTCAAATTCACTCTGTGTTTTTACATAATAGAGTTTAACAATATCATCCTGAATATGTTTAGCACAGTTGAAACAAAGGATTTTACCGTCAACATCTAAGGAGAATGGATCACCGACAAAGGGATTATTTCTCTTTCCGCATTGTTCACAAAGTTTTGCCAATCAACTCACCGAACCTTTCATAAAAACTTAAAAATGTTCTCAACTTTTTGATGATATCTTAGTATGCTAAAAATGGCTCGAATACAAAGTTTCAAGCCATTCGATGCAGTATATAATTATTCCCACTCGATTGTGCCGATCGGCTTCGGTGTGAGGTCAAGGAGAACACGGTTGATGCCTTCAACTTCGTGTGTGATTCTGTCTGTAATCTTATGAAGAACAGCGTAGGGGATTTCTTCGATTGTTGCAGTCATAGCGTCTTTTGTGTTGACTGCTCTGATGATTGCGGGCCAGCCTTCATAACACTTGCCGACTCTTACGCCAACGCTCTTGAAATCGGGAACAGCGATGAAATACTGCCATACTTTTTCAGCAAGACCGCAGATATCAAATTCTTCGCGGAGAATTGCATCTGCTTCACGGAGAGCATGGAGTCTGTCACGGGTGATAGCACCGAGACATCTTACTCCGAGACCGGGGCCGGGGAACGGCTGACGGTAAACCATAGCGTGGGGGAGACCGAGTGCTTCACCGACAACTCTTACTTCGTCTTTATAGAGAAGTTTAACGGGTTCAACAAGTTCCATTGCCATATCTTCGGGAAGACCGCCAACGTTGTGGTGTGCTTTTACGCCGTCTGACTCAAGAATATCGGGGTAAATTGTACCCTGAGCAAGGAATGAAATGCCTTCAAGTTTTGCTGATTCTTCGTCAAAAACATTGATGAATTCGTTACCGATAATTTTTCTTTTTGTTTCGGGGTCAGAAACATCCTTAAGAAGGTCAAGGAATCTGTCTGTTGCATCGATATAAACAAGGTTAGCATCGAGTTCCTTACCGAAAATTTCGATAACCTGTTCGCTTTCGCCCTTACGCATAAGACCGTGGTTAACATGAACGCAAACAAGCTGTTTGCCGATTGCCTTGATAAGAAGTGCTGCAACAACGGATGAGTCAACACCGCCTGAAAGAGCGAGAAGAACTTTTTTATCGCCAACCTGAGCTCTTACTTCTGCAACCTGTTCTTCGATGAAAGCGTTTGCGAGCTCGGGTGTTGTGATTCGTGCCATTGATTCGGGTCTGATATTACTGCTCATATTTTTAACCTCCTTTGGGATATATCAGTTTGTATAGTTATCAAAGTATCCCTGAACGAGAACAACGGGTGTGCCCTTGTCACCTGAACCGCTTGTAAGGTCGCAGAGTGAACCGATAAGGTCTGTGAACTGGCGGGGAGTAGTTCCCTGAGAAGCCATATCACCGACAAGGCTGCTGCCGTCTTTTGCTTCGATTTTCTTTGAAATAGCTTCTTTAAGAGCATCGCCGCTGAGATCTTTGAAATCGTTATCAGCAAGATACTTGAGCTTGAGTTCGTTGGGAGTGCCCTTGAGACCGTCTGTGTAACCGGGAGAAACAACCGGGTCTGCAAGTTCCCAGATTTTACCCTGAGGATCTTTGAAAGCGCCGTCGCCGTAAACCATAACTTCAATATGTTTACCGCTTGCTTCAATAAGAAGGTCCTGAGTTTTCTTTACAAATTCGCCGCAATTTCTGGGGAAGAGCTTGATTGTGTCTTCAGTAGATTTGTTTGAACCGAGAAGACCGTATGCTTCATTGAAGCCGTTGCCGTCGATTGATGATGTGAGAATATCGTCAAGACCGCAAACTGCTTTTGCGCCTGCATTCTTAAGAATGCGCTTTGTTCTTGCTCTTGTGTGGATATCGCAGGTGAGAACGCAGTCTGTGTAGTCAAGAATGCTCTTTGCCTGATTTGCAAAGATAATTTCGCATTCAGCGCCTGCTTCCTTGATAATGCCTGCATAGTAATCTACATAGTCAACACCTGTGAATTCGTGCTTGTTTTCGCCGAAAAGTTCACGGTATTTTTCGAGTGAAAGAACATCGCTGTAAGGATTAACGCCTGCATCGTCGAGCTGATCGTAAGTGAGAAGGTGGTTACCTACTTCGTCGCTGGGATAACTGAGCATGAGAACAACTTTCTTTGCGCCCATTGCGATGCCTCTGAGGCAGATTGCAAAACGGTTTCTTGAAAGAATCGGGAAAATAACGCCGACTGTTTCGCCGCCGAGCTTTGCTTTTACATCCTTTGCAATTGCATCAACGCTTGCATAGTTGCCCTGGCTTCTTGCAACAATTGATTCTGTTACGGCAACAACGTCTTTATCGCGAAGTTCAAAGCCGTCGCATTTTGCAGCGTCAATGATGCTGTCGCAAACGATTTTTGCAAGGTCATCACCCTCACGGATGATAGGGCAACGGATACCCCTTGAAATTGTACCTGTTTTTCTTTTCATTAAAAGACCCCCTAAATGAATGGCGATTGATTTTCAATCATACCTTATTATTTTATCACCGGATAATTCATAAATCAATAGTAAATTTATATATTATTTGATTTTTAATAATTTTTTGTTCTATACATTTAATATAAAAAGCTCTTCCGACGGGATGTCAGAAGAGCAATTTTTATTCTGCAAATTCTTTTTTGATAGCTTCGATAACTTCGTCAACATCTGATTTAACAACGAGCATTGAAATTTCGATTTCGGATGTAGTAATCATTCTGACGTCTGCATCAACAGCTGCAACAGCTTTGAAAACACCTGCGGATACACCGGGGGTGCCTCTCATTTCTTCGCCGCTGACAGTTATTTTGCAGTTACCGCTGCTAACGCTGATTTTAGTTTTGGGTGAGCGAGAACGAAGCTCGGATGCGATTGCAAGAACGGGTACAAAATCATTGTCATTAACTGTGAATGAAAAACCTGAATTTGCACCGCTGACGGGAAACTGTGAAATCATATCAACATCAATTCCTGCATCAGCAATCATTTTGAAAACATCAGCCATGTGTGAAATGTCTGCAGGTGCATCGCAAAGTGAGAAGAGGGTTACATCTTCAGTTACAAAAATATTATCAACAAGCTTCATTTCAGTCACTCCTTAATTTTATTTAAGCATATCTGTCATATTATAAAGTCCTGCAGGTTTGCCGCAGATAAACAGAGCGGCGTTGATTCCGCCCGTTGCAAAAAGTTCCTTGCTTCTTGCGGAATGAGAAACTTTGATGATTTCATCATGTCCCGCAAAAATAACTTCGTGTTCACCGGTGATAGTTCCGCCTCTGACAGCGTGGATACCGATTTCTTTCTTTGTTCTCTTTTCTCGTTTTGAATGGCGGTCATATTCATATGTGATATCACCGTCAAGCTCATCACGGATTGCATCGGCAATCATAAGCGCTGTTCCGCTGGGAGCATCAATCTTCTGATTGTGGTGCATTTCAACAATCTCAATATCGAATGAATCACCGAGAACTTTTGCGGCTTTTTTTGCAAGCTCACAAACAAGATTTACACCGAGTGACATATTGGCGCTGAAGAATACGGGAATTTTGGTCGAAGCATTTTTGATAAGATTTATCTGTGCATCATTAAGACCTGTTGTGCATATAACGGCAGGAATAGAATTTGCAACCGCAAACTCAAGCAGACCTGCGAGAGCGTTCGGATTTGAAAAGTCGATGATAACATCAATTTTTTCAACTGTATCTTTTGAAATGAGAGCGGGGGATGAGAATACGGGATAACCGTAGCGTTCCTCGGTAAAAACATCAAGACCTGCAACGATTTCACAATCTTTGTTTTCGGCAACGCTGAATGTTACGGCTCTGCCCATTTTTCCGTTGCAACCGCTTAATAAAATTCCTGCCATTTTGAAATACCTCGATTAATTATTTAACAAGACCGTAGTTTGCGAGAACCTTTCTGAGATGTTCTTTTGCGGGTTCTGTCATAGTGTAAAGGGGAAGTCTGCAGTTACCTACATTCATGCCCATCATATTCATTGCTTCTTTTACGGGGATGGGATTAACATCGCTGAAAAGAGCATTGCAAAGTGCAAGATATTCAAGCTGAAGCTTTGCACTTCCTTTGAAATCGCCTGCAAGATATCTTGCAGGAATTTCGTGTGTGATTTCGGGAAGAATGTTTGAAAGAACAGAGATTGAACCCTTACCGCCGAGTGACATGATAGCGGTTACCTGATCATCGTTACCTGAATAAACGGAGAAATCTTCGCCGCAAAGTGAGATAGTTTTTGCAACTGATGAAATATCACCGTTAGCTTCCTTTGTGCCGACAATATTTTTGTGGTGTGAAAGCTCAAAATATGTTTCAGGTGTGATATTTACACCTGTTCTTGAAGGAACATTATAAAGAATAATAGGTTTGTTAACTCGGTCAGCAATATAGTTGTAATGTGCTATTAAGCCTTGTTGAGATGTTTTGTTATAGTAAGGAGTTACCATAAGAAAAGCATCAGCGCCAACACTTTCGGCATCATTACAAAGTTCAACTGAATAAACTGTATCATTACTGCCTGTTCCTGCAATAATAGGCACTCTACCTTTTGCAACAGTTGCAGCGGTTTCAATTACTTTAAGATGTTCG
>JAZRJH010000044.1:0-12370 GCA_045645685.1 Acutalibacteraceae bacterium | reverse complement strand
GAGCAAAGTTCAACGAACTCACAGCAGACCTCGTTGAAGCAACAATGGGTCCCGTTCGTCAGGCAATGAGCGACTCAGGTCTTAAGACAAGCGAAATCAACAAGGTTCTTATGGTTGGCGGTTCTTCAAGAATTCCCGCTGTTCAGGAAGCTATCAAGAGATTTATGGGAACAGAACCCTTCAAGGGCATCAACCCCGATGAATGCGTTGCAGTAGGCGCAGCTCTTCAGGCAGGCGTTCTCGGCGGCGAAGTTACAGGTCTTCTCCTTCTTGACGTTACACCCCTTTCACTCGGTATTGAAACAATGGGCGGTATCAACACAAAGATTATCGACAGAAACACAACAATCCCCGTAAAGAAGAGCCAGATTTTCTCGACTGCAGCAGACAATCAGCCTTCAGTTGAAGTTCATGTTCTTCAGGGTGAAAGAGAATTTGCAAGAGACAACAAGACTCTCCGTATTTTCCATCTCGACGGCATCATGCCCGCAAGAAGAGGCGTTCCCCAGATTGAAGTTACATTTGATATAGACGCTAACGGTATCGTTCACGTTTCAGCAAAGGATCTCGGCACTCAGAAGGAACAGTCAATCTCAATCACTTCCTCAACAAATATGTCAAAGGAAGATATCGAAAAGGCTGTTGCTGATGCAGAAAGATTTGCTCAGGAAGATAAGCAGCGCAGAGAAGAAGTTGACACAAGAAACGGTGCAGACCAGATGGTTTATCAGTGCGAAAAGCTTCTTTCAGAAGAAGGCGACAAGTTCAGCGACGACGAAAAGGCTGCTCTTAACGAAAAGATTGATGCTCTTAAGGAAGCTCTCAAGGGCGAAGATATCAACCTTATCAAGTCAAAGCAGGAAGAGCTTACTCAAAAGTTCTATGAAGTTTCCGAAAAGCTCTATAAGGCTGCTCAGGAAGCTGCTCAGGCTCAGCAGGCTGACGGCGCTGCATACGGCGCCGGCGAAGGCTACACAGAAGCAAATTACACGGACGCTGAATAATATAAAGGAGCAATTCTCTTGGCAGATAAAAGAGATTATTATGAAGTCCTCGGTGTGTCCAAAGGCGCAAGCGATGACGAGATAAAAAAAGCATACAGAAAAAAAGCAAAAGAGTATCATCCGGACCTTCATCCGGGTGATGCCGAAGCTGAAGCTAAATTCAAAGAAGCCAACGAAGCTTATGAAGTGCTTTCCGACAGCCAGAAAAAAGCTCGCTATGATCAGTTCGGTCATGCAGGCGTTGACCCCAACTACGGTGCGGGCGGCGGAAATCCCTTCGGCGGCGGATTCGGTGGTTTCGGCGGATTCGGTGGCGACGGCATGGAGTTTGATCTTGGCGACATTTTCGGTTCTTTCTTCGGCGGCGGATTCGGTGGCGGCAGACAGTCAAATCCCAATGCGCCTCGCAGGGGAGAAGATGTTCAGGCAAGAGTCACTATTTCGTTTGAAGAAGCAGCAAAGGGCTGCAAGAGATCAATCGATATCAACCGTGTTGATACTTGTGACGAATGTCATGGCTCAGGCGCAAAAGCAGGTTCATCACCCAAGACCTGTCCCGATTGCGGCGGCAGAGGATTTGTGAATGTTCAGCAGAGAACTGCTTTCGGTGTTATCTCAACACAGAAAGCATGTCCCAAATGCTCGGGCAAAGGCAGAGTGATTGATGATCCTTGTCAGAAGTGCCGCGGCACGGGCAGAGTTTCAACCAAAACATCGGTTGAAGTCAACATACCCGCAGGTATTGATGACAGACAGATTTTCTCTGTCAGCGGTGCGGGAAATGCAGGCGCAAACGGCGGCCCCAAGGGCGATCTCAAGGTTGCTGTTTTTGTAAGACCCCACTCTTATTTTGAGCGTGACGGTTATAACGTATGGCTCGAACAGAGAATCAGCTATACTCAGGCTGCACTCGGCGATAACATCCGCATTCCCACTCTTGACGGTGATGTCAAATTTGATATTCCTGCAGGAACACAGTCGGGAACTGTTTTCAGCCTTAAAGGTAAGGGTATACAGATTCTTAACGGCAGGGGCAGGGGTGACCAGCTTGTACGCATCATCGTTGATGTTCCGAAGTCGCTCAGCCACAGACAAAAAGAAATTCTCATGGAGTTCGAAAAAGAGCTCGGAGTTCAGAGAGGCGCACCCATCGGAAGCGGCAAGGAAGGCTTCTTTGATAAATTCAAGAATAAAAAATAAAATTAAAACACCGTGTCAATGGCACGGTGTTTTTGGGGTTTGTTATGAAATACGATGCAGTTATATTTGATCTTGACGGAACTTTGACCGATACTCTCGGCGATTTGGCAAACAGCGTGAATTTTGCTTTGTGTCAGTTCGGATTCCCTGAAAGAACGCTTGATGAAGTCAGGAGTTTCGTCGGCAACGGCGTGAGAAAACTGATATATCTGAGTGTGCCCGAAAACACAAGCGAAGATATTTCGGAAAAATGCCTTGATGTTTTCAAAGAGTATTATAAGAACAATTCTCTTGTTGAAACAAAACCCTATGACGGAATAATTCCGATGATAGAAAGCCTGAAAAATCAAGGGATAAAAACCGCTGTTGTTACGAATAAAATGCACGAAGCGGCAGAAGAAATTGTCCGTATTTTCTTCGGCGGTCTGATAGATGTTTCTCTCGGTCAGATTGACGGCGTTGCGCAAAAACCCGAGCCTGACGGTATTTACAATGTTCTTGAAAAACTCGGTGTTTCAAAAGAAAAATCGGTTTATGTCGGTGACTCCGAAGTTGATTGCATAACGGCAAATAATGCGGATATTCCCTGCATCGGTGTAACATGGGGATTCCGTGATGAATCCGTTCTTCTTGAAAACGGTGCGGATTTCATTGCCGACACACCCGAAGATATAATAAAATATTGCAAATAACAAGAATTGATATTATAATAGGTTTGTCACATTAACCGAAAGGAAGATTATTATGTATTATAAAATTGAAAATGATTTTCTGACCTGCGAAATCGACGATATGGGCGCGCAGCTCCATTCGCTCGTTTCCAAAGAAAACGGCAAGGAATATATCTGGCAGGGCAACCCCGATATCTGGTACGGTCAGTCACCTGTGCTTTTCCCCGTTATCGGTCAGCTTATCAATGATAAATATTTTTATAACGGCGTTGAATACACAATGCCCAAGCACGGCATTGCAAGAAGATATGTTTTCAATGTTAAAGAATGCGGCGGTGCAAAAGCTGTTTTCAGCCTTGAGAGCAATGCAAAAACACTTGAAGCATATCCTTTTGAGTTTGAATATATTCTCACTTTTGAACTCAAGGGCAAGGCACTTGTCAACACAATGACCGTTGTCAACAAAACAAAGGGCGATATGTATTTTTCGGTTGGCGCGCATCCCGGTTTCAATTGCAAAGTCGGTGATATCATCGAATTTGAACAGACCGAAACTCTTGCAACCGAAAGAATCGATAAGGAAAGTCTTATCATCCCCGAAAAATTCCCGTTTATGGAAAACGAGAAGAGTTTTGTTATCACAAAGGAAATCTTTGAACCCGATGCTCTTATTCTTTCCGATATCAAGTCTGAAAAGCTCCGCATCAAGGGCGAAAATGAAGTTGAGTTCACATTCGGCAAATGCCCCTTCCTTGGAATCTGGGCAAAACCCGGCGCACCTTATGTCTGCATCGAACCCTGGTACGGTGTCAATGACGGCAGAGAAGTGAAGAAGGATATTTCTGAAAAGAGAGGAATTCAGCATCTTGCAGAAGGCGAAACCTTCGATTTCTCATGGACAGCTGAAGTTATAGCATAATTATTGACAAATTCATTCGGAAGAGTTATAATTACTTCCGACAAAAGGGGTGCTGCTTTAAGGCGGCTGAGATTATACCCTCAAACCTGATCCCGATAATGCGGGCGTAGGAAAATAGCTCAATGCAGTATTTTACGCCCGACGGAATCTCCGTCGGGTTTTTGTTTTCTGCATCCCCTTTCAGAAGAAAGGAGTTTTGTCAAAATGAAAAAACAAACAAAACGCACTCATGTGCTGACCGAGAGCGCAATAATGGTTGCGCTGTCCATCGCAATTTTTGCCGTTTCGGATTTGCTTCCGTGGCCGTTTGTTTACGGCGGCAGCTTCAGTCTTTTCGGTCAGGTGCCCATAATCATTGTTTCTTACCGTCACGGAATCAAAAACGGACTTGCCGCAGGCCTTGCACTCGCAATGTTTGAAATGATGATGGGATATAAGAATTTCACCTATGTCACGGGAATTGCCGCATATCTTATTGTTGCATTTGCAGATTATATCATCGCATTCGGATGTCTCGGACTGGGCGGAATGTTCAGAAAAAAATTCGGCAAGCAGTCAGCAGAGCTTGTTGCTGGCGGAATTGCGGTGTGCATCATCAGGTTTATCTGCCATTTTATCAGCGGCGTTACAATCTGGACGGGTTACTGCCCCGAAGATATGGCAATCGCAACTTATTCGTTTTTCTATAACGGCTCATACATGGCAATTGAACTTGTGCTGACGGTTATCGGACTTCTTGCGGTTGGTAAAATGTTTAAATTGGATAAGGAAAAATTGATATAATAAAATCCCGCTGTGATTCACAGCGGGATTTTTGCTGTTATTTAACAGGAACGAGTTTTTCCTTGCCGCCCATGTAAGGACGGAGAGCAACGGGAACATTTACGCTGCCGTCTTCGTTGAGATTGTTTTCAAGGAATGCGATAAGCATTCTGGGGGGAGCAACAACGGTGTTGTTAAGTGTGTGTGCAAAGTATTTGCCGTCTTTACCGTTGACTCTGATCTTAAGTCTGCGAGCCTGAGCATCGCCGAGATTTGAGCATGAACCGACTTCAAAATATTTCTTCTGTCTGGGTGACCATGCTTCAACGTCGAATGACTTGACCTTAAGGTCTGCAAGGTCGCCTGAGCAGCATTCAAGTGTTCTTACGGGAATGTCGAGTGAACGGAAAAGATCAACAGTGTTCTGCCAGAGCTTTTCAAACCACATCATGCTGTCTTCGGGTTTACAAACAACAATCATTTCCTGCTTTTCGAACTGATGGATTCTGTAAACGCCTCTTTCTTCAATACCGTGAGCGCCCTTTTCCTTGCGGAAGCAGGGTGAATAGCTTGTGAGTGTGTGGGGAAGGGTGTCTTCGTTTACGATTGTATCAATATATTTACCGATCATTGAGTGTTCGCTTGTGCCGATAAGATAGAGATCTTCGCCTTCGATTTTATACATCATTGCATCCATTTCAGCAAAGCTCATAACACCCGTTACAACGTTGCTTCTGATCATGAACGGGGGAACGCAGTAGGTGAATCCTCTGTCAATCATGAAATCTCTTGCATAAGAAATGCAAGCGGAGTGAAGTCTTGCGATATCTCCCTGAAGATAATAGAAGCCGTTACCTGCAACGTTTCTTGCGGCGTCAAGGTCAATGCCGTTAAAACGTTCCATGATTTCTGTGTGATAAGGAATTTCAAATTCGGGAACAACGGGTTCGCGGTATTTTGTAACTTCAACGTTTTCGCTGTCATCCTTACCGATGGGTACGCTGGGGTCGATGATGTTGGGAATAACCATCATTATCTTTGTAACTTTTTCTGCATATTCAGCTTCGAGTTTTTCGCATTCTGCAAGTCTTTCCGAGAATTCTGTTACCTTTGACTTTGCAGCCATAGCTTCGTCTTTTTTGCCCTGAGCCATGAGTGCGCCGATTTCTTTTGAAACTTTGTTGCGGTTTGCACGAAGACTGTCTGCTTCCGACTTGATCGCTCTTGACTGTGCATCAAGTTCAATAACCTCGTCAACGAGAGCTATTTTATTATCCTGAAATTTCTTTTTGATATTTTCCTTGACGATATCGGGATTTTCCCTGAGAAATTTGATATCAAGCATGATTTTCAACTCCTAAAATTTATATTACATCTTTGAAATTGTTTCTATTGCATCGGCAACGCATTTGTCGTCGGCAAGTTCAATTGCGCCCTTGTCAACAAGTGCCGCTGTTTTGGGGTCAATGGGGATTCTTGCGAGAACGGGAACTCCGAGTTCCTTTGCAATTTCGTCAATCTTGCTTTCGCCGAATATTTTGTATTCCTTGCCGCAATCGGGGCAAACAAATCCGCTCATATTTTCAACAAGACCGATAACGGGGATGTTCATGAGTTTTGCCATGTTGTAAGCCTTTTTTACAATCATGGTTACGAGATCCTGCGGTGTGGTAACGATAACAATTCCGTCAACGGGAAGATTCTGGAAAACAGTGAGTGAAACATCGCCTGTTCCGGGAGGCATATCAACAAACATATAGTCAACATCGCCCCATGCAACATCCTTCCAGAACTGCTGGATAACGCCCGAGATAACGGGACCTCTCCAGACTACGGGTGATTCTTCGTTTTCGAGAAGAAGGTTTACGGACATAATCTTTGTTCCGTTTTTGCTTACTTCCGGAAGAAGTCCGCTTTCGTCAGCTTTTGCTCTTTCTTTTATTCCGAATGATCTGGGAATTGACGGACCTGTTATATCCGCATCAAGAACGGCACAAGCGTTGCCTCTTCTCTGCATTGCAGATGCAAGAAGCGAAGTGACGAGCGATTTACCAACGCCGCCTTTACCGCTTACAACACCGATAACCTTTCCGATATTGCTGAAAGGACCGCAGGGTATTCTCATATCCTGGGCTTCTTTTTTTGAATCACAGTTGCTTGAACAACTTGAGCAATTTCCGTTGCATGCGCTCATATTTATCTCTCCTATAAATTAATGATTGATTATTTTTTCAAAACAGTATACCACGCCGTAAATCACGGGCATATGGGCAATATAAATGAGCAGGGCGTTTCTTCCGAGAAAAGCGAAAAACGGAATTTTGTTTTCAAAACTCCAATCGGGATATCCTTTTGAAAGGAAATGCTTCCCTGCAAAAACACCTGCCAGAAAGATGAAAATATCGGGGAATATCGGGAAATAATCCGCCGAGAAAAAGTCTGAATTATAAATTCCTAAAGGAACAAGAAGATTTGTTTCATAAAGTTTTTCGGGCAATACAAAAGTGAAAAGATTGCCGTATGAAAGCACACCTTCGCCGATTTTACTTGTGAAAGCATAAAGCACGGCACAAACGAGTATCCCTGCAAACACCGATGTGTTTGAAATTTTCTTTGATATCAGAGAATATATCAGGATGCTTACCGAAAGAAAATGAAGAATTCCGAAATAAATTTCGCATTCAACAAACCCGATTTTCGGCATAACAAACGCTGTTACAAAAGTCATTCCGAGAGCGATTCCGAGAAGAATCAGACCCCTTTTCAGATTGCTTTTTGAAAGCGTGCAGGATATTCCGCTGATAAAAATAAAAATCCCTGCAAAAATCGGTTGCACGGGCAAGAAAAAGTTGAACAGCTTCGTTGCACCGATTATTCCGAAAGCGGCTCCCGTTAAATAAAACGCATGATAAAATACCATGCAGAAAACCGCAAGTCCTCTTATCTCATCAAGAAGGTGTATTCTGTTTTGAGCCTTTGAGATGTTATTCATAAATTCACCTCATTATATTTTATCATAACATATTAAAAATGCAAGCATTTATTGACTTTATTATTGTTTTGTTTTAAAATATATGCATCATTGCGGCAATAATTTTTATCGGAGATATGAAATGATTGATAAAATAAGAGAACTGCTGTTCAGAATTTTCAAAAAAGACGGTTTCATCGGAAAAATGATTGATAAGTTTTTCACCAAAGAAATCGTGTCTTATATTTTTTTCGGTGTAATGACAACCATTGTCAACCTTGCGGTATTCTATCTCGTGAAGAAATTTTTCGGTGCAATCGGATGGAACGGATTTTTCAACAACATCGTTCCCGAAGATTCAAAAATCGTTGAGCTTTTCAGCGGCGGAAGCGAATATCTTGATGCGAATCTTATTGCATGGGTTGCAGGTGTAATCTTTGCTTTCGTGACCAACAAGCTGTTTGTTTTTGAATCAAAAAGTTGGAAACCTTCGGTCGCAGGCAAGGAATTCACAGGTTTCATGAGTGCGAGAATTTTTTCGCTCGTTGTGGAAATGCTCGGAATGTTTGTCATGGTAACGCTTCTCACATGGCACGAACTTGTTGCAAAGCTGATTGTGGGCGTTATTGTTATTGCCATGAATTATATTTTCAGCAAATTGTTGATTTTTAAAAAGAAATAAGGGTGCAGAATGAAAGTTTCAGATATTCTTAAAAGTGAAAAAATTTCGCTTTCTTTCGAAGTGTTTCCGCCCAAAACAAGCGAATCATACGAAAGCATAAAGGAATCGGCTCTTGAAATTGCAAAGCTTAATCCCGATTTCATGAGCGTTACATACGGTGCAGGAGGAACAACGGGCTCATACACCCTTGATGTGTGCGAAAGCATAGTCAAAACAGGTGTTACTCCGATTGCCCACCTTACCTGTGTTTGTTCCGACAGAGAAAAAATCAGAGAAACTCTCGAGTCTTTCAGAGAAAAGGGCGTTGAAAATATTCTTGCGCTCCGCGGTGATCTGCCGCAGGGTGTGACGGAAAAGAGTCTTGATTTCACCCATGCAAGCGATCTTGTTGAAGAAATAAAAGCATTTGGCGGATTCTGTATCGGCGGTGCGTGTTATCCTGAAACACATCCCGAAAGCGAACATTCAAAGCAGGATATCATCAATCTCAAAAAGAAGGTTGATGCAGGATGCGAATTTCTCACAACTCAGATGTTTTTTGATAATCATATTCTTTATAACTATCTTTACAAAATCAGAGAAGCGGGCATAACTGTTCCTGTTATTCCCGGAATCATGCCCGTTACAAATGCCGTTCAGATAAAGAGAATCTGTGCTCTTTCGGGAACGGTTCTCCCCAGAAAATTCATCAGAATGGTTGACCGTTTCGGCGATAATCCTGCGGCAATGAAGCAGGCGGGCATTGCCTATGCAACGGAGCAGATTGTTGACCTTTATGCAAACGGCATCAACGCTGTTCATGTCTATTCGATGAACAAACCCGATGTTGCAGAAAAAATACAGTTGAATCTCAAGGATATAATCGGATGATTGAAATTATAAAATCAGCGGCAGCCGAGATAAGCATTGACCCGAAAGAGGTCGCCGTTTATCTCGGCTATTATTCCGCAAACGGAATTGATGAAAAAGTTATAACAGACGGCATATCCGAATTTCTCGGAAATGCGGATTTCAGAGCCTGCTGTGTAAGAGTTCCCGTGTCGCTAACGGAAAACGGAGTCGATCTCGGATTCATGCAGACAGAAAGCAAGGCTTTGAAGAAGAATCTCTGCGGCTGTGATGAAGCGTATATAATTGCCGCAACAACGGGCATAAACTCACAAAGACTTATTGAAAAAAACACCGTCATTTCGCCTTTGAAGGGCATTGTTACTGATTGTATCGGTTCGGCGGCAATCGAGTCGTTCTGCGATAAAATCAATCTTTCTCTTTGTGAAACCCCCGATTTTCTTCGCCCAAGATTCAGTCCGGGTTACGGCGATTTGTGTCTTGATTGCCAGAAGAAGATTGTTGATTTTCTCTGCACAGACAGAAACATCGGTCTCTCTCTTACCGAAAGTCTTATGATGGTTCCGAAAAAATCAGTTACGGCAATAATCGGCATCGGAAAAGAAAAGAATAAATGCAAGGGCAACGGATGCATGACCTGCAAAAGCGAAAATTGTCCTTATAGGTGATAATATGAATATTCTTGAAAAAATCAGAAAAGGAATAACCTACTGTGACGGCGGCGCAGGTACACTTCTGCAGTCATGGGGTCTTGAGACAGGGGAATACCCGGAAACTTGGAACATAACAAAGCCTGAAAAGATTATTGAAATGCACCGTCTTTATCTTGAAGCGGGTGCAAATATAATCACATCATGCACATTCGGTGCAAACCGTTTCAAGTTTGATAATCTTGAAGAAATCATCACGGCTGCAATCAGAAACGCAAAAACCGCATGTGAAAGCTATGACGCTTTTGTTGCTCTTGATATCGGCCCACTCGGAAAAATGCTTGAGCCGCTCGGCGATCTGCCGTTTGAAACTGCGGTTGAAGTTTTTGCCGAAAGCATAAAAATCGGTGCAAATGCAGGTGCAGATCTTGTTCTTATTGAAACAATGAATGACAGCCTTGAAGCAAAGGCGGCTGTTCTTGCGGCAAAAGAAAGCTGCAATCTCCCTGTTTTTGTTACTTGCGTTTATGACGAAACAAAGAAACTCATGACGGGTGCAAATCCTGCCGCGATGATTGCCATGCTTGAAGGTCTCGGCGCAGATGCCATCGGTATGAACTGTTCTCTCGGCCCGAAGCAGATGCTTGATATCGTTCCCGAATTTGCAAAATATTCAAGTGTACCCATAATCGTAAATCCCAATGCAGGTCTTCCCAGAAGTGAAAACGGAAAAACCGTGTTTGATATCAATGCAGATGAATTTGCGGATATCATGTGTGAAATTGTGAAGTCAGGTGCAACAATCATCGGCGGATGCTGCGGCACAACTCCTGACCATATCAGAAAAACGGTTGAAAAAACGAAGAATCTTCCGTTTGCTCTTCCTGAAAAGAAAGACCTCACGGTTGTTTCATCATATACCCATGCCGTCGAAATCGGAAACAAACCCGTTATCATTGGTGAAAGAATCAATCCTACGGGCAAAAAGCGTTTTAAAGAAGCGCTTCGCGAAAATGATATAAACTACATCCTTAACGAAGGTATTTCTCAGAATAAAAAAGGCGTTTCAATTCTTGATGTCAATGTCGGTCTGCCCGAAATCAACGAAGCTGAAATGATGGTTAATGTTATCCGTGCATTGCAGAGCGTTATCGATCTTCCTTTGCAGATTGATACTGTTGACCCCGTTGCAATGGAAAGGGCGCTTCGTATTTATAACGGCAAAGCGTTGGTGAATTCCGTCAGCGGCAAGGAAGAAAGTATGAAATCCGTGTTCCCGCTTGTGAAAAAGTACGGCGGTGTTGTCATTGCGGTAACTCTCGATGAAAACGGAATTCCCGAAACTGCAGAAGGCAGGGTTAAAATCGCAGAAAAGATAATTGCCTGTGCATCGGAATACGGTATAGATAAAACCAATATTATTGTTGACCCCCTTGCAATGGCTGTTTCAAGTGACTCTGACAGTGCAAATGTTACTCTCAAAGCAGTTAAAATGCTTCATGATATGGGTGTAAAAACGAGTCTTGGTGTATCCAATATTTCGTTCGGTCTGCCTTCAAGAGCAGATGTCAACGCAGCTTTCTACACAATGGCAATGCAAAACGGACTTGACTGTGCAATCATCAATCCGTTTTCCGTTGAAATGATGAAGGCTTGGTATTGCTTCAATGCTCTCACAGGTAAAGACGAAAACTGTTCTGATTATATTGAATTTGTGCAGTCTCTTGAACCCGCAGAGAAAAAAGCTGAAATCAGTTCTTCGGTGACTCTTGACGGATGTATAATCAGCGGTCTCAAAGAGCAGGCAGGTGCAGTTGCATCGGAGCTTATCAAAACCATGCCTCCGATGGAAATCATAAATTCATTGATAATTCCTGCGCTAAATGTCGTCGGAAAAGGATTTGAAGAAAAGAAAGTCTATCTTCCCCAGCTTCTTATGAGTGCACAGGCGGCAAAGGAAGCTTTTGAAGCAATCAAATCTGCAATCCCTTCGGGCGAAAATAAAAAAGGAATAATTGTAATTGCAACCGTAAAAGGGGATATTCATGATATCGGAAAGAATATAGTCAAGGTTCTTCTCGAAAACTATGGCTATGAAGTAATCGATCTCGGCAAGGATGTTGCGCCCGAAAAGATTGTTGATGCGGTCGAAATGAGCGGAGCAAAGCTTGTTGGTCTGAGTGCTCTTATGACAACAACAGTGCCTGCAATGGAAGAAACAATAAAGCTTCTCCGTGAAAAATCACCCGATTGCAAAGTTATGGTCGGCGGTGCGGTTATGACCGAAGAATATGCGGCGATGATCGGCGCCGACGGTTACGGCACGGATGCAATGTCAGCTGTCAGATTTGCAGAAAAAGTCATGTAATAAAACAAAACAAAAACAAAATGCAGATTTTATCTTAATGATAAAGCCTGCATTTTTTATTCTCCTATATATTATAATCAATAAATAATTCTGTCGAATAAACATCTCTAACGGCGAAACACACGGAATAGTTGATAAGAAGGATAAAAAAGATTGAAAAAAGGTGTTGACAAATGCGGATGGATTTGATATTATATCGGAGCGCTCTGAACTACAGCAGCGCAACGCACCTTGAAAATTAAACAACGATTGATAGAAAAAATACCCTTGAAAATTAATTTGAGTAGTACTTTC
>JAZRJH010000043.1:0-4595 GCA_045645685.1 Acutalibacteraceae bacterium | reverse complement strand
TGGGAGTGATGCCGAAGGTCTTTTCTGCGTATCTTACGCCGTGAAGGAGCTGACGAACGAAGGATTCACCCGAAACAAGGTTACAGTCGGGCTCAACCCACATTGCGCCGATGTATTCCCATCTGCCTTCTGCGATTCTCTGCTTGCCCTGATCAAAAAGGTTGGGATATTTATCCTGCATTTCGATATATGTAGGTGCAGATGACTGGGAGAAGATGAAATCAGGATACTGTTCCATAAGGCGGAGCATTGTTGCGTGAGTTCTGCCGAGCTTACGGACATATTCTTTGTATGCCCACATGAAAACGATGTCAAGATGTGAGTTACCTACAAGTGAAAGAGTGCCTTCTGTCTTGTAGTTGGGGTTGTTGTAAACTCTTTCTTTGAGAACTTTCTGTGCAGCAAGAAGACCTGCCTTGAATTCGTCGCCTTCAACATCGAAGTTGACGTGAGTGAAAGCTTCCTTGAGAGCTGAACGGATAAGCTCTGCAAGACCTGTGTCAAGAACAGGCATGAAGAGAGCGTTGAAAACAGCCTTGAAATCCCAGTAAACTTCTTCAACTACGGGATCAACAACACCGATGAATGAGCATGAAAGAGTCTTTACTGTTGATTCGTTTGAATGCCATACATAGTATGATTCAATGTCAACATCATAGTGTTTGCCTGCTTCAGCGCAATCTGAAAGAAGAACGCTGTTACGGAAGGGGTCAAGACCCTGATAAGGCTCGCCGTTGAGTGAAAGAAGTGAGTCACCGCCGAAGTAAACGTTGAGTGTAACCTTCTTGCCTGCGAATCTTTCGGGCATATCGAAGGAGTTCTTGAAAAATGCACTCCAGCCGTTGTTACCCCACTTGTCGCCTACATTGAGGTCTTTCCATTCGTCATAAAGATATTCGTAATCGCCGATACCTTTGTAGATACATTCCTTCATTTTCCATGCGGGAATGGTTTCGATATCTGTGTAGATTCTCTTCTTGAGTGTTTTGAGCTTAACATTAACAACATCGTCAAAAGAGAAAATACCTCTCTGCTTGCCCTTAACGGCGTCACGCCAATCGTCAACGTGAGCATCCATTGCGTCAAGAGCAGCAACTGCGTCCATGTTTTTGATTTCTGCCAACTTGCATCGTCCTTTCTTATATGTAAATGGTTGAATCAAATTCATTCACAGTACAGTATATCACCAATATCTGCACATTTCAATAGTAATAATTTTTAAAATATTCATTTTAGTGATTTACTTCTATAAATTAATATGATAGAATAAACTGAAAATTTATGTCAGAAAGGAATATGGCTATGCTTCTTGACAAAAACATCATAATCCCCGATCTCGGACCTGTCGGACCTGAGAGCGGTTTTCATCTTCTTGAAACAACAGAAGACGGCAAATTTATAACAGGCAAAAACGGCGTTGACTGCATTGTTGCAACAGGCGATAAGAAGGTTGAGTTCGTTTCATTCGGAACTCACACTCTTGCAGGTGTTAAATCCGCAATTGCTTATCCCGTTTACTATCCCGTTTATCCCGTTAAAACAGAATATCACCTTAAGGCTGTTCTTATGGACCTTGACGGCACAACCGTAAGAAGTGAAGACTTCTGGATCTGGATTATCCAGATGAGCACAGCAAGTATGCTCGGCAACCCCAAGTTTGAACTTGAAGATGCTGACCTTCCCTTTGTTTCGGGCCACAGCGTTTCCGAACATCTTCAGTATTGCATCGATAAATACTGCCCCGGCGAGTCACTTGAAAAGGCACGTAACTTCTATTTTGAACATACTCACAGAGAAATGGAAGAAATCATGGCGGGCAGAGGCAAAGACGGCGCATTCACTCCCACAGAGGGCGTTAAGGATTTCCTTCTCGAACTCAAGGATATGGGCGTTAAAATCGGTCTTGTTACTTCAGGTCTTTATGAAAAGGCATGGCCTGAAATTCTTTCCGCATTCCGTACACTCGGAATGGGCGATCCCAAGGATTTCTACGATGCAATCATTTCTGCAGGTTTCCCCCTTCGTAAAGGCAGCGTAGGTACTCTCGGTGAACTCTCACCCAAGCCTCATCCCTGGCTCTATTCCGAAACTTCAATCGTTGGTCTCGGCGAAGCTTTCGCAGACAGAAACAGAATTGTCGGCATTGAGGATAGCGGCGCAGGTGCTTGCTCAGTCCGTCTTGCAGGTTACACCACAATCGGTATCGCAGGCGGTAACATCGAATCAAGCGGCACAAAGGCAGTTTGCTCACACTTCTGCAACAACTTTGCCGAAATCATGAAAATTATTAAAGGATAAGGAGAACGGATATGGATAACAACAAACTTCAGTGTCATTTTATATCTAACACTCATTGGGACAGAGAATGGCGTTTCTCTGCCCGCAGAACCCAGCATATGCTCGGTTACATGGTAGATATGCTTCTCGATATTCTTGATAAGAATCCCGACTACAAGCATTTCCACTTTGACTCACAGACAATGCCTATCCAGGACTATCTTGAAGTTTATCCCGAAAAGAAAGAAAAGCTCAAGAAGTATATCTCCGAGGGCAGAATTGCCGTTGGTCCCTGGTTCTGCCTTCCCGACGAATTCACAGTCGGCAGCGAAGCTCTCGTTCGTAACCTTCTTCTCGGCCACAAGCAGGCAAAGGAAATGGGCGGCGTAAGCAAAACAGGTTACTCACCCTTCGGTTGGGGTCAGATTTCACAGCTTCCCCAGCTCTACTCAGGCTTCGGCATCAACTTCGCTTCATTCTACAGAGGCATCAATACATACAAAGCACCCCGTTCCGAATTCTTCTGGGAAAGCCCCGACGGTTCAAGAATCTGGGCATCACGTCTCGGCAAGAGACCCCGTTACAACATCTGGTATGTTGTTCAGAGACCCGTTTATTTCAACCAGACAAACGAAAACAACCGTGATATGGTATGGAACGATAACAACGGCGTTTTCAAGCTCATCGACCGTGACTGGAAGCTCGACTATCAGTATACACATCCGTTCTATGAGTACCACAAGGAAAACATTCAGGCAAGAGCGGAGCAGGCTGTCAAAGAGCAGGATGCAGACTGGACAACAGCTCACCGTTTCTGGTCAGCAGGCCATGACTCATCATGCCCCGACGCAAGAGAAGTTCAGCTCATCAAAGATCTTAATGATGCACTTCCCGATGCAGATGTTTTCCACAGCACACTCAAAGAAATGGAACAGAGCATTATTGATAATTTTGACCCCAATTCACCCGTTCTCAAGGGCGAAATGCGTGACCCCTACACCAAGGGCAGCGTAAGCATTCTCTGCGGCTGGATTCTTTCTGCAAGAACATATATCAAGCAGGAAAACTTCGACACAGAAAGAAGACTCATCAACTATGCTGAGCCTTTCGCAGTTTTTGCATCTCTTTCAGGTGCACCCTATCCTCAGAATTTCATCGATCTTTCATATAACTATCTTCTTCAGAATCATGGTCACGACAGCATCGGTTCATGTGGCAGAGACGTTGTTTATGAAGATGTTATGTCCCGTTACAGACAGTCAAGAGAGCTTTCAAGCTGCATTTTTGAGCGTGCATTTATGGATATCGCAGGCGATATTGACCTTAAGTCATTCAGCCGTGACGATGCAGCGGTTGTAGTGTTCAACCCTGCTCCCTTCAAGAGAAGTGAAACAGTAAGTCTTCGTGTTGAAATTCCCGCAGAGTGGAAGGCAGACAGCTTTGAACTTCTTGACGAAGAAGGCAATGCAATCAAATATCAGATTATTTCTTCAAACAAGAATAATGCTCAGATTATCCAGAATCCCAACGACACAGCAAACGTTCTTCACACAGAGCAGTATCTCATCTCTGCTTATGTTTCCGATATCCCTGCTATGGGTTACAAGACATTCAAACTCCGTCCGCTTTATAATGTGAGAGCAACAACTCCCGTTACTCTTCTTATGACAAATCAGGCTATGGAGAACGAATATCTCCGTGTTACATTCAACAGCAACGGTACTTACAACGTTGTTGATAAGGAAACAGGCAAGGTTTATGAAAACCTTGGTTTCTTCAAGGATGGCGGCGAAATCGGCAATCCCTGGGAACATTTCGTGCCCGAATTCAACGAGATTTTCACAACTCTCAACGAAAAGGCAACAATCACTCTTCTCCGTGACGGCGAATTTGAAACAGCATACAAGATTTCAATGAGATGGATGCTTCCCGAAAAGCGTTCAGCGGACGAGAAGTCAAGAAGCGAACACAAACTTCCCGTTGATATCGACAGCGTTGTTACTCTTCGCAAGGGCGCAAGATTTGTTGAAATCGAAACAACAATCAACAACCGCTGTGAAGACCACTATCTTCAGGTTGGCTTCCCCACAGGCATCAAGTCAGAATTTTCATATGCACAGGGTCAGTTCGACGTTCTCAAGCGTCCCGTTGCTCTTCCTGATTACTCACTTTATGATGAAATCCCCATGACAGAGCATCCCATGAACTCATTCGTTGACCTTACAGACGGCACAAACGGTGTTGCTCTTCTCAACACAGGTCTTAAGGCTTACGAAGCAGCAGATGACGAGTGCAACACTCTTTACCTTTCACTTATC
>JAZRJH010000042.1:0-3883 GCA_045645685.1 Acutalibacteraceae bacterium | reverse complement strand
AACAAAGGATAATCACCTCGACGATAAATTCCTTGATACGGCGGAGATATTCCATCTCTGGGTTATTGAGGGCAATTTTGAAGAGGAACTTCCTCTTCAGAAAGCAGGTTTCAACGTTGTATGGACAGACGATGCAAAACCTTATAAAAAAATCAAGGTGCGTATTCTCAACGGTGCGCACACTTCGCTTGTTGCAGGCGCTTTGCTTTCGGGCATTGAAACGGTGGGCGAAGCGATGAATGACGAAACTGCATCT
The DNA here is from genome assembly GCA_045645685.1 of Acutalibacteraceae bacterium. Taxonomy (GTDB): domain Bacteria; phylum Bacillota; class Clostridia; order Oscillospirales; family Acutalibacteraceae; genus CAG-177. Next base: position 3,627 of record JAZRJH010000042.1, on the reverse strand, counting down.
GCATTCCTCGGCAAATGCATGAAAGAAGAAATTCTGCCCACAATCGGAGAAAACGAAGAGAGCATTACTTTTGCAAACAGCGTTTTTGACCGTTTCAGGAATCCGTTCATTGCTCACAAATGGCGTTCAATCGCTCTGAATTCAGTCAGCAAGTTTTCCGTGCGTGTGCTTCCCACTTTGCTTGAATATAAAGAGCAAAACGGAACATATCCCAAGGGACTTTCACTTGCCCTTGCCAATCTTATTTATTTCTATAAAAACGACACACCCGAAGAGGCCGAAAATATTATATCAGCAATGAAAAACGGCAGTATTGCCGAAATTCTTGCGGATACTTCTTTATGGCAGACCGACCTTTCAGATATGACTGAAATTATTACTGAATACTACAATAAAATTGACACTGTCGGTGCAAAGGAAACGATGAAATGGATACTGTCAGAATAAACGAAAAAGATAACATCTGCGTAAACCTTGAAACGGGTCATAAAATCGCTGTTTGTGACATCGCAAAAGGTGCGGATATAATCAAATACGGCTATCCCATCGGGTACGCAACCGAAGACATCAAAGAGGGCGAATCCGTTCATTCTCACAATATGAAAACAAAACTCGGCGATATTCTTTCTTATGAATACACCCCGAATTTTGAGGAGCCGACCCCCGAAGAACCGTTCACAATTAATGCATATATCCGTGAAAACGGTGAAATCGGCATCAGAAACGATATATGGATTGTTCCGACGGTAGGCTGTGTTAACAGTATCGCAAAACATCTTGCCGAAAAAACGGGAGCAATCTGTTTTTCGCATCCTTACGGTTGCAGTCAGCTTGGCGATGATATGAAAATCACGCAGTTGATTCTGCGCGGACTTATCAGCCATCCCAACGCAGGCGGTGTGCTTGTGCTTGGTCTGGGTTGCGAAAACAACAATATTCCCGAAATGAAAGCAGTTCTTGGCAGTTGGAATGAGGAAAGAGTAAAATTCCTTTCGGTTCAGGACTGCGAAGACGAAATCGCACAAGGTATTGAACTGATTGAAGAATTAAAGAAAACCGCTTCAAAAGATAAGCGTGAGTCTGTTCTCGTTTCAAAGCTGAAAATCGGTCTCAAATGCGGCGGCTCAGACGGTTTTTCGGGTATCACGGCAAATGCCGTTGTCGGCAAGGTTACCGATAAAGTCTGTGCTATGGGCTCAACGGCGGTGCTTACCGAAGTCCCCGAAATGTTCGGTGCGGAAACCGTTCTTTTTGACCGATGCATAAATAAAGATGTTTTTGACAAAAGCGTCAGCCTTATCAACAACTTCAAGCAATATTTCAAAGACCACGGTCAGCCCGTTTCAGAAAATCCCTCACCGGGTAATAAAGAGGGCGGAATCACAACACTCGAAGAAAAATCTCTCGGCTGTGTTCAGAAAGGCGGAACAGCTCCCGTTGTTGACGTGCTTGATTACGGCGATGCCGTAACAAAAGCTGGACTCAATCTTCTGAACGGTCCGGGAAATGACATCGTTTCAATAACGAATCTTGCGGCGGCAGGATGTCATCTTGTTCTTTTCACAACGGGCAGAGGCACTCCTCTCGGCGGTGCGGTGCCTACGGTTAAAATCGCATCAAACGATGCAATCGCAACTAAAAAACCTCATTGGATTGATTTTTCTGCATACGGATCTGATAAAGATGCAAAAGCCGATGAATTATTGAAACTTATAAAAAGAGTTGCCGACGGAGAAATGACCAAAAACGAGATTCTCGGCAACCGTGAAATTGCAATATTTAAAGACGGAGTAACGTTATGATTATTGATGCACACGCTCATTTATGGAAAAAACAAAACGGAATTGTAAACGGCAAACCCGTTTATGACGTCGGCGGCGGCAAAAGTGATTTCGGCGGTGAAATCCGTCAGATGATGCCTCCCTATATGACAGACGGTGAAAACTCCGTTGAACGTTTTCTTGCCAATATGGATTACGCAGGTGTCAGCGGTGCGGTAATTACTCAGGAATATATTGACGGCAATCAGGACGGATATCTGCTTGAGTGCAAAAGTGACAGAATAAAAATCTGCGCCTTGTATGAAGAAAAAACGCTTGGCGATGTTTCAGGTTTTGACGGCATAAAAATCTGTGCAGGTCGCCTTGCCGATAAAAATCTGCTCAATCACCTTGAACCCTTCAGAGTTGCAAACGATAACGGTAAATTCATTTCGATTGATCTTGCAGACGGTGACGAACAAACCGAAATGATGCAGAAAATCATTGGAATGTTCCCCGATTTGAGAATTGCAATCGGGCATTTCGGAATGGTCACAAGAGAAAACTGGCTTGAACAGATAAAGCTCGCAAAAAACAAGAACGTGTTTATCGAAAGCGGCGGCATAACCTGGCTTTTCAATGCGGAGTTTTATCCCTATTCCTCTGCCGTTAAAGCGATAAACGAAGCAGCTGACCTTGTGGGCTTTGAAAAGCTTATGTGGGGCAGCGATTACCCCCGCACAATGACGGCAATCACCTATAAAATGAGCCTTGATTTTATTGAAAAAACTACCGAAATATCTGAAGAAAACAAAAAACTCATTCTTGGCGAAAACGCGAGAAAGTTTTACTCATTCGCAGATATTCCCACACCGCAAAAAGTCAGAAATATGGTTGAGGATTAACGAACCGTTAATATCAAAAAGACTGCACGGGGGCATCCCATGCAGTCTTTATTGTTTCTGTATCAAACGCCTGAAACCGTTGATATGTAAGGGGTTTACTCCAACCGTTTCTCTAAATTCAACATAGCGGAAATGTAGTTTTCTGACTGTGTCAATGTTGTCTGTAACGGGTCCTTGTTTTTGGTGATACCATACAAGGAGGTTTTGCTTTTACGGTTTTATGTAGTCGGGGAATTCGAGGATGTGTGTTGTTCTGTCGAAAAGTCTGAAATCCAGACCGTTATCCCACACGATGCAGGGAATTCCAAATTTGTTTGCAGTGGTGATAAAATATTCTGCTCTTTCGGAAAGATTTTCAAGGTTGACTCTGTCTGTCCAACCAAATTCCCCAAGCACAACGCCGCAGCCTTTTTTGATTATAATCCTGTAAATATTTCTGAAGATTTTATAAATTTCATATTTTTCACGCAGTGTGAGTTTCTTTTCGCAGTCAAGGAATTCGCTTCTGTGTGCGGTTCCGTAGTAGCAATGAATTGAAACAAGAACATGGGGGTCATCGGGCAGTCTGAGTGCGGAAACGGGTTCGGTTTCACAGCGTGCCGCATAGGTTGTGATTGAAACAAAACGGCTTTCGTTTTTGCCTCCGCTTTGGCGGATGGCTTTGAGTGCCGCAAAGTTGAGATTATTGACAACCTCATAATGCTCGGGAATACCGCTCCATTCGGTATCGCATCCAACCACTCTCGGCTCGTTCATCGTTTCAAAGACGAGGTGTTCGTCATAGTCTTTGAAATACTCGCTCACCTGCGACCAGATGGCGGTAATAACCGCTGTTGCACTTTCTTCGTGCGCTTTGTCGGTAACAAGCCAGAATGTGTCATCGTGATGGATGTTTATTATGGCGTACATTTCACACTCGAGAACCCAGTCAACAATCTGCTTTACACGGGCAAGCCACTCTT
>JAZRJH010000041.1:0-5668 GCA_045645685.1 Acutalibacteraceae bacterium | reverse complement strand
AAGAAGAGTTTCGCTTCGTTCTGCGTGGGCTACTTCTTTTCCGAATGTATCACAATCAATAAAGCATCTGTTGTTATTGTCTGAAATTCCTGTTTCGATTTCCAAATGCATATCTGGAGTGCAGTATGGAAGAGTATAGGTTATGCTTTCAGAAGATGTGTTTGTTATTTTGGCAACAACATAAAACTTTTCTCCGAATGCTACTGTTTCGGGTGCATCCACAGACAATACGATACCGTTATAATTGTTTGTGTAATTTTTTATTTCTCCCGTTATTGCATTCTCTGTAATATTATTAACATTTGATGTTTCATTGTTTTGGGCTGTCTTATTACAAGATGATAAATTAAAACAAAGAATAAAAGCACAAAGCAGTAAAATAATCTTTTTCATTTTGTCCTCCCTGTTTTAGCGCTGAATGATTTGTTTTATCTAAGCTGATAATATCATTTCGTTTAGCTATGGGTTAAAAGACTCTACTTCTATTTCAGTTGAGTTTAAAGATTTAACAGCTTTATAATTAGTATCTCCAAGGTTGAACTTAACTGCGGAAACGGTTGAAGTATTGCAGAAAGAATTCCCGACATAAACATCATTAGCGTTGCTATTATCATTATCACTGCCTCCAATAATATTAAAGTATCATTGTTTTTTACGTTAAATGTTTTTAAAACAACTCGGTTAGGAACTCCCATACCATCGTTGTATATGCTGAAATGATTTCGGGTATTGACTCTATAGGTAAAACTATTGTGAGATAAAATAACATCTTGAGTTCCCCAAATAACACTTCTAATTGCTCCATATTGACACCTCCTTTAAAGGCATAATTCCTACCTCGTTTTTGCAGCAAATGTATTTTTATAGTATAAATGATTGCTGAAAAATTTCTGTCTACACATCAAAAGAAAACGGAACAGTTATAGTCCGGTTGTTTCTGGCTCAAAGGTTAGTGAGGAAAAAGAATATCGTAAATCATTAGTGGCCATCCGACTATCAGTGCCCATACCGGTCCCAGAGTATAACCCAGCAGCAGATACAGCTCCCAAAGTATGTTTTCCATCATTTTCTATTCTTCCAATTCATTGTATTAATACATTATTTATTCAATCAACATTTATAGCTTAACCTCAAACCGAAACTACCACAAGAGGTCTTGTTTTGTCGGTTTCTTCTGTGTTCACCTGAAGATTGGAAGATTCGCGAGCCAAATCTCCGGGTGAAGAATGAGATACAGTGCTCCCTGTGCCATCTGTGACAGTATAAACCACAGCATCTCCAATTCCTGAATAATCGATGTTATATTCGTAAACATCATCTAACACTCCTTTTAAGTTTTTTTGATTCCTTCAATTTAATAAAACATTGAAACCACCATTTTTATTTGAAGTTTAGTTCTGATTGCAAACCTTTCGCACTCATATTACACCAAACCAAATAAAAACATTTTGAGGATTAAAAAGTTTTTGCATTATTTTTTAATCTTTTGAAACCGATTCTCGTATGTATTGTTTTCGTATCCTTCTCCAAAAAATTTCGAAAGAACAACATCGATTTGACTATCAAAGTTGTTTTTTTGCTTTTTATAAACATAAAGCCACCTCAAATATTTTTTCTCGTTGATTAAACACCACTTCCATCAACAATTCTCCATTTGATTTTCGCACCTTCAGAAAGTCCTGTTGCATTGGCATATCATATAAAAACAAGCCTTAAAATTAAAGTAGATAAATCATTAAGAATTTCTCAAATCAAATGCATACACAATTTATTTGATTGATTTTACCAAATCTATAAACTCGTCTTTTTCAACATCTCCATAGTATGCTAAAAGAAAAGAATAGGTATCTTTTATCCAATTGGCATGAATATAGTCCCCGTTTTCATATTCATAAATATAAACTTCCATACCATCAACAAACTCTTTTGTTATTGCTCCGTGTTCTTTATCAACTGAAATGTCATCACTATCGGTAATTGATTGGGTTAAAATAATAATATCTCCGGTATTTATATTCGTATACTCGGTATATACTGTGCCACCTTCATTGTTTTTTACTGTTAATTCAAAGCCCTCAGGGATTTCAGAAAAACCGTACTCATATTCAATCTCTTGTGAAACATCTCCCGAAAATCCAAAATCAATATGATCTTCAAAAAATTCAAGAACAAAATTCACAACAGGTTCTCTGATTGCACTGACGCTCATTAATCCCGCAAGAATAATTACAATTGCCGCTACAACAGCGATAATTCTTTTTGAAATTTTAGAGGAACGGTGAATATTTTTGTGCTCGGCTTTTCTTAAAAGTTTTTTCATTTTCTTATTGAATTTTTCTGAGAACTCATATTTTATATCTTCTTCATTGGGGATATGAACAAATTCCTCAGAAGCAACTTCACGAAATGCGTTTATCACTTCTGCTCTTGTCATAATTTCACACCTCCGTTAAGTGATAATTTTTCAAGTAGAATCATTTTTCCTCTGGCTAACTGTATTTTTACCGTGTTTTTATTTCGCTTCAAATAATCTGCAACTTCAGGAACCGACATTTCAAGAACAAAATGGAGATAAAGAACTTCTTCATATTTTTTGTCAAGGCTTCTTATTGCGGATATGATTTTCTGATATGATAAACTGTTGCAAATCATATCGAGAAATTTATTGTCATTTAAATCTTCTTCTGCGTTAAGAATGGTTTCGCTTTCGTGAAGAGATATTGGATTTTTTGTATCCCTCTTTTTGTTTAATGCAGAGTTCTTAGTAGCTTTGAGAAGATAATTTTTCATATCCTGCTCATTCTTTATTTTTTGAAGATTCGATATGTACTTTTCCGCAATGTTGCAGAACACATCGTGAACCAAGTCCTCGGCATCATCTTCATTACCAAGAACAGATAAAGCGACGGTGAACATCTGCTTTCTGTAAGAATAATATATCTTTTCAAACAGATTGCGGTCATCATCATTGTCAATCATACTTAAATATAAAACTAACATACTGCTCTCCTTAATTTTCCCCTCTATATAATACAACACATAAAAACATTAAACAGGGTACAAATTTTTAAGAATTATTTTTGTTTTTTCACTTTAATTATAATTTATGACACATTTTAATACAAGCGGTAAATGATTGACTGTCGGCATAACGATATTTAAAAGTTGATATTAACGTGTTAAAAGTGCAAAAAGCGGCGGAGAAATCCGTCGCTTTGCATTTTAAAAAGTTATGAGCCATTCTTTATCTTCGGGGTCGGGCGGAACATAGTTGTTGATATAATTCCATTGCGGTTCAAAATATTTTCTGATATTTTTCATCGCACTTTTTTCGATTTGTTTTGCTCGGGATTCTTTCAAATTGAAATATTCCGCCGATTCTTTTCGGGTGTGATGAACACCGTCTTCAAGTCCGAAACGATAAGAAAGATATTCCCGTTCACGGTCATTGAGTTCTTTAACCGACCCACAGAGCAATAGATTTTTCAACTTTTCAAAGAAAATGTTTTCGGGTGAAGCCTTGTAGATATAAGGTTGCCTTGCTAAAAGAGTGCTCTCGATATAGTCTGCATCGGATTCGCCGTTTTCATTTTCACCGTCAAAACTCATAAACGTGAAATAAGTTTTTTCTTCTGTTTCTTCATCAACTTCGTAAACTTCATAACCGTATTTTTGGGGAAGCAGAAGAATGTATTTTTCTATATATGCTGTGGCATAAGTCAGAAATTTTGTGCCTTTGTTTATATCAAATCTGTTAACTGCTTCAAGAATTCCGATGCAGCCTTCCTGCACGATTTCTTCAAATTCTATTCCGAAGTTTTCAAAATCTTCCGAGTATTTGTTTGCAAGCTTTTTGATAAATCCGAGATTGTTTTCAACAAGACGGTGCTTTGCAGTTTCTTCTCCTCCCTGAGCCAATACGCAAAGCTCTTCGTTTGTCATCTGTGTTTACCTCTCTGCGGTTGCATAAAAATCGGAATCAAAGCATTGCGAAGATTATTTTTCATCTCCGGGGTAATACCGTCGAAACGGCTAATCTGTTCAATAACGGCATCTGCCATATTTTCTGCTGTTATTCTCTTGTAGGACAGACTGCCGCCGCTTCTGACAAGACTCTGACGGATTCCTTCAAATGTTTCCTGTGTAAGTTTTCTTGAATGTGAAAAATCGGTATCAATGGTTTTCTTTATATCTTTTACGATTGACATAAATCCGTTATCAATCATAGTTAAGTCAGCCTGATATATCGGAGTTTTCATGCTTTGTATATCTTCCGATACTTCCTTTGAGATTTCAGCGTCACCGCATACGGTTCTGCTGACCATATCATAAAGCTGATTCTGAATTGCAAATCCTTCAGCAAAAGTGCCTTTGAAGAAATGAGCAATTTTATTTGAAAGAATTCCGAAGTTCGGATGCTCAAGCAACATATTCAGAACATCGGGGTCAATCTCACCAGTATAAATTTTCTTTGCGGCTTCTATGGTCAGACCAAGTTCTCCGATACTGAAATTTTTCGGTTCGGGTTCATCGGAAAGTCCGAGAATAAAATCGGATGATACTCCGAAAATTTTTGCAAGACGAAGAATCAAATCGTTGCCGATTTTCTTCGTTTCTCCACTTTCTATTCTTCCGATTGTTGATGCATCAACATCAACCTGCTGTGCAAGTTCAGCTTTTGTCCAGCCTCTCTGTTCTCGCAAATCAGCAATTCTTTCTCCAAGTGTTCCGTGTAAATATGGCATTTATCAGTCTCCTTTTGTTTTTTGATTTAATTATATTGAGATAAAAAATTTTGGTCAAGGATGTCAATTCTGATTTTGTTAAGTTAATTATAGCAAATTTATATGTACCAAAAAACGGACTATCAGGCGATGAAAAACAACTTTCGTCTTCAAAAACTTGCAAATCTGCAAATTCCAAGAGCTGCGAACAGCGCAAAATTGCAAGACACTTGATTTTGACGGGGTAACGGCAAAAAATCAGTATAATGTCTATAGACGGATAAAGTCGATTAAAGATATTGGAGGTGAATTTACCGCAAACTGAAAATTAAAATTTTTTAAGGCGAATCGTTGACGCATTGTGTCGGCGGTTCGCTTTCTCTATGCCCAAAAGAAAGGAGATCTGAAAAATGTCAAGAGAATTGACCGACAAAGAGAAACAGAGAATCAAAAAACTTGTGGTCGGTAACTGTGCCAACTACAGAAAAGATTACGGCTGTCTGCCGCTTGATTGCGATTGCTATATGTTCACAAAGCATTTCGCAAACGACAAAATCTCCCGATATTTCCGTGACTCCGTTTTACCGCTTGACCCGGAACTTGAAGCAGTTTTCTTCGATAAGCAATTGAAAAGTTGTAAACATTGCGGAAAGAAATTCGAATATAACGGCAGAAAAGTTTATTGTTCCGAGTCTTGCAGAAAAGAGGCTCAGAGAATCATGAATGTGGCAAGAGTCCGTAAATACCGAGAAAAGAAAGAAGGTGAAAGATGACGAAACCGCAATACGGAATACTGAGATTTGCAAAATACAAGGGTCCCGAAATCGGCAGGATTGAAGCACACAACGAGCGCACGAAAGAAAACTATGCGAGTAATCCCGATGTCGATACTGAAAGGAGCAAATATAATTTCCATCTTGTAAAACCAAAAGGCAAATACCGTG
>JAZRJH010000040.1:0-6806 GCA_045645685.1 Acutalibacteraceae bacterium | reverse complement strand
AGACGATAGCATTATAAACGGGTTTGCCCGTCTGTCTGTCCCAGAGAATTGTTGTTTCACGCTCATTTGTGATGCCGATGCCTGCGATATCATCAGGATTCATTGCGCCCTGCATTATGCATGACGAAACTGGCTGAAGCTGACTGTAAAGAATGGCAAGGGGGTCATGCTCAACCCAGCCTGCCTGAGGATAAATCTGTTCAAATTCGTTCTGCGCCTTGCTTACGATATTGCCTTTTTTATCAAAAACTATCGCTCTTGAGCTTGTTGTGCCCTGGTCGAGGGCAAGAACATATTTTGCCATGGATTTTCGCTCTCCTTATACACCGAAATATTTTATTGCATTATTGTATGAAATATCTTCTGCGATTTTGCAGAGCATTTTTTCGTCATAGGGATAAAGACCCTGAGCAACCATATCGCCCATAAGACCGCACATGATTCTGCGGAAATATTCATGACGGGGATATGAAAGGAACGAGCGTGAATCCGTAACCATGCCAACGAATTTGCCGAGCGCACCGAGATTTGCAAGAGCCTTCATCTGCTCTCTCATGCCGTCGATATTATCGTTGAACCACCATGCAGAACCGAACTGAATCTTACTTTCCGCTTCGGCTGTCTGGAAGTTGCCGAGCATCGTTCCGAGAACATAATTATCCTTGGGATTAAGAGTGAACAGAACTGTTCTGGGGAGTTTTTCTTTAACTGCAAGACTGTCAAGGAAGCGTGAAAGCTTTCCTGCAATTTCTCTGTCATCGATTGAATCGAAGCCTGCATCGGGTCCGATTTTTTTGAACATAAGGGTGTTGTTGTTTCTGATAGGCCCGATGTGAAGCTCCATGCCCCAGCCCCTGTCGGCGTACTCAGCCGCAAGCACGGAAAGGAGAGCTGTTTTATATTTATCAGCTTCAACAACAGAAACTTTTTCTCCGCTTTTTGCCTTTGCAAAGATTGCTTCAAGCTCTTCGGCGGTTGCTTCTTCATAGGGAACATATGAGAATGCATGGTCACTTGCACGGCATCCCATTGATGCGAAGAATTCAATTCTCTCTTTGAGAACTTCGCAGAGAGTTTCGTAATCTGCAATTTCTCTGCCTGCGGTTTTTTCCATATCGGCAAGCCACGGTTTCCATGCGGGAAGGTCGATTCCGAGAGCCTTGTCGGGTCGGAATGCGGGAAGCACCTTGCATCCGAAACCGCTTTCGGCTATAAGTTTGTGATATTCAAGAGAATCTGCAGGGTCATCGGTTGTGCAGAGATGAGAAACATTTGATTTCAGGATAAGCTCCTGCGGAGTGAATCCGCCCGCTTTGATAGCGGCGTTTGCTCTGTTCCAGATATCATCGGCTGTTTCCGCGCTGAGAATATCATAGATTCCGAAATATCTTCTCAGCTCAAGATGGCACCAATGATACATGGGATTGCCGATGAGATAAGGCATGATTGATGCAAAAGCCTTGAATTTTTCATAGCCGCTTGCATCGCCTGTTATATATTTTTCTTCAACACCGCATGAACGCATTGCACGCCATTTATAATGGTCGCCTGCAAGCCAGAGCCATGCGATATCTTCGGGCTGCTTGTTTTCATAGATTTCCTTGGGTGAAAGGTGGCAATGCCAGTCGAAAATCGGCATTTTGTCTGCCGCTTCGAACATCTTCACCGAAGGCTCGTTATAAAGGAGAAAATCCTTGTCCATAAATTCTTTTATCATAATGTATCCCTCCGATTATTTACCGTTTTTGCGAAGAAGATCCTGTTTCATATCCCAAAGAGACTGCGAAAGGTCAACATAGTAATTATGCGGATTTTCGAATCTTGTGACTTCGTCCCAGAGAGTGTCAACCTGCTCCTTGCAGTAGTTTCTGATTTCTTCGATATTCTTTTTCTTATAAACACATTTTCCGCCTGCAAAAATCGGTTCAAGAAGTTCTTTTGCAACATAGTTTGTCACGGTTTTGCGCTTCCATGTGTAGTCGGGGTCGAAAAGTTCATAGGGCTGTGATTCATCAACGGTTTCGTCAGCAAGAGTGATAAGGTCGGCAATAGCCTTGCCGTCTTCCTTATCGAAAAGTCTGTAAACTCTCTTGTTGCCGGGAGTTGTGATTTTCTGAACATTTTCGCTGAGCTTGATTTTGGGAATAACTTCGCCGTCTTTCTTGACACCTACAAGCTTATAAACACCGCCGAGCACGGGACTTGCGGAAGAAGTGATAAGTCTTTCGCCAACGCCGAACGAGTCAACCTTTGCGCCCTGCATAAGCATATCACGGATGATATATTCATCCAGCGAGTTTGAAGCAACAATTTTGCAGTCGGGATATCCTGCTTCGTCAAGCATTTTTCTTGCTTTTCTTGAAAGATAGGTGATATCACCGCTGTCGATTCTGATTCCCTTGGGTCTTTTGCCCATGGGCTTGAGAATTTCATCAAAAACCCTGATTGCATTGGGAATACCTGATTTGAGAACATTATAAGTATCAACAAGAAGAGTACAGCTGTCGGGATATTCCTTGGCATAAGCCGTGAACGCTTCGTATTCGCTGTCAAAAAGCTGAACCCAGCTGTGAGCCATCGTTCCGAGTGCGGGAACACCGAAAAGTTCATCGCTGATAGTGCATGCAGTACCGACACATCCGCCGATATAAGCTGCTCTTGCACCGAGCACCGCACCGTCGGCACCCTGCGCACGTCTTGAGCCGAATTCCATAACTGCTCTGCCCTGCGCCGCCATGTTAAGACGGTTTGCCTTTGTTGCGATAAGGCTCTGATGATTGATGCAGAGAAGCACCATTGTTTCGATAAACTGCGCCTGAATAACGGGACCTTTTACCTTCACGATGGGTTCACCCGGGAAGATGGGAGTGCCCTCGGGGATTGCCCACACATCGCAGGCAAACTCAAAGTTTGCAAGATAATCAAGAAAATCTTCGCCGAATCCTTTTGAACGGAGATATTCGATATCATCTGCGGTGAATTCAAGATTTGAAAGATAATCAACAAGCTGTTCAACGCCTGCCATGATAACATAACCGCCGCCGCAGGGAACTTTTCTGTAAAACATATCAAAATATGCAATTGTGTCCTTGTAACCGTTTTTCAGATAACCGTTTGCCATTGTGATTTCATAGAAATCCGTAAGCATGGTAAGGTTTCTTGATGATTTTACATTTTCCATAACTATGACCTTCTTTATCCTTTGGTTTATTTAGTAAGTCGGCGGACATCGTCTTCTCTGCCGAGAACAAGAAGATGCTCGTCTTTTTCAAATCTTCTTTCGCCCGTGATAACGGGTTTCACTTCGTCGCCCTTTTTGGTTGCAAGAACAACAAGGTTATATTTTACTCTGAAATTGAGATCCTTGACGGTTTTGCCGACCCATCGGTCATGAACATCAATTTCAAAAATGGAATACTCACTTCCGAGATTGATATAGTCAAAGATATGCTCGTTGCTTTCGCTCACAGCAAATCTTTCCGCCATATTCTTTTCGGGATAAATTACGGCATCCGCACCGTTGCGCAGAAGAAATTTCTCCTGAATATCTCTGTCTGCTTTGCTTATAACTTTTTTTGCGCCGCATTCCTTGAGCAGGCTTGTTATTTCAAGGCTGTTCTGGAAATTCTCGCCGATGCAGACAAAACAGGTATCAAACGAAGGAATATCAAAGGTTTTCAGCACTTCAATATTTGTGCAATCGCCGATTTTTGCGCTCACAACATAGGGAAGCATATCCTCGATTGCCGCTTCATCACGGTCAACTATCATAATTTCGCAGTCATATTTTGCAAGGCTCTGACAAAGATGGTGTCCGAAATGACCCATGCCGATAATTAAAAATGATTTCATATATTTCACCTTATCCTATCGTTATTTTTTCTCTCGGATTTTTAACGGGCGGCGCGGCTTTTTTCTCCATAAGCGCAAGTGCAAACGAAATACTGCCTACCCTGCCGCAGAACATAAGAAATGCAACAATAAGCCTTGATGCCGTTGCAAGGTCACGGGTGATTCCCGTTGTCATGCCGACTGTTCCGATTGCCGATGTGCATTCAAAAATAACATCCGCTATATTGAAATCGGGCTGAATCGCAAGGATGGCGATAATTCCGAAAATTGCAAGGCTCATGTTTGTGAAAACAACGGAACTTGCCTTGTGAATGGCATCCTTTTCAAGTCTTCTGCCGAAAATACCCTTTGACTGACGGCGTGTTATGCCGTTGAATGTTGAAATAGCGATAACCGCAAGGGTTGTTGTTTTGATACCGCCTGCCGTTGAACCCGGTGAACCGCCGATAAACATAAGAAACACGGTCAGGATTTTGCTTGCAGGGGCAAGGGCTGCGGTGTCGGTTGAGTTCATGCCCGCCGTTCTTGCCGTTACGGAATCGAAAATTGCATTGAGCAGACTTTCACCGAAGCCGAGACCCGAGTTTGTGAAATTGCGCTCAAATATAAAGAAAAGTATGCACGGAACAACGAGCAATATCGCCGTTACCGTGAGAACAATTTTGGTGTGAAGCTGGTATCTTCTGAATTTCAGCTTTTTCTTGCTGATATCATCCCACACAAGGAAACCGATTCCGCCGACAATTACGAGCATTGAAGTTGTGAGAATCACAAGCGCATCATCCGAATAGCTCACAAGCGATGAATAACGCTCTTTGATTCCCATCAGGTCGAAACCCGCATTGCAGAATGCCGAAATTGAATGGAAAACCGAATACCATATTCCTTTTGCAAATCCGAATTCGGGGATGAATCTGATTGCAAAAAGCAATGCGCCGACACCTTCAAAAATCGCAGTTCCGATAATGATTTTTCTTGTCAGTTTCGTGATTCCTCCGATATGCTCGGTGTTGATGCTTTCAACCATGATTTCACGCTCACGGAGTCCCATTTTTCTTTTGAGAAGCAGCGAAAACATCGTTGCTATCGTCATGAATCCGAGACCGCCGATTTGTATGAGAATTATTATCACTGCCTGACCGAAAAACGACCAGCTTGTTGCGGTGTCAAGAACAACAAGTCCCGTAACGCACGACGAAGAAACAGCCGTGAATAAAGCCGGAACAAATCCAACACTTTCACCGCTCTGTGACGATATCGGAAGCATAAGAAGAATTGTTCCGATTATTATTATGCTGATATAACCGAGGGCAATCAGCCTTGTCTGTGAAAATTTCCGTTTCATACCAAAACCTCAAAAGTGTGCATATATTATATGATACCATATTAATATTACATTTTCAATAAAAAAATAAGGCTGCTCCTCTCGGAACAGCCTTGATTTTTCTTTTAGATTTCGGGGATATCGAGTTCGATTTCTCTGCCGAGTTCTGCTGAGCGTGAAATACCGTCGATGATAGCCTGATTGTAAAGAATCTGGCTGCAGGGAACGGGAGCTTCGCCGCCTTCCTTAACAGCATCAACGAATGAACGGATTTTAACATCGAAGCAGTCAACATCGTTGTGCTTCATGGGGATATATGTTTCGATCTGTTCGCCTGCAATTTCATGATAAATTACAAGAGGACCGCCGATACTGCCGTTCCAGCATTCTGTTGAAGGAATTCTTACAGAGCCCTTTGTACCCATGATGATTGTGTCACCCGGTGTGTCAAGGTTCATTGCCCATGCAATTCTGAAGTCAAGGATGATGCCGCCTTCAAGACGGATGAAACCTGCAGCAAAGTCATCAACGCCGAAAACATCGTGATGTTCGTAGCTGGGGCTCTTGCCGAAGAAGTCTGACTTATAACCTGAAACTGTAAGGGGCTTGGGATAGCCGATTGAGTTAAGAACCATATCAAGTGAGTAGCAACCGATATCGCCGAGAGCACCGATACCTGCGGTTTCCTTTTCGATGAAGGAAGTGCCGAAGGGAGTGGGAATACCTCTTCTTCTGCCGCCGCCTGTCTGGATATAGTAAATCTTACCGAGTTCGCCTGACTGAACAACCTTCTTGAGCATCTTCATGTTCTCATCGAATCTGGGCTGGAAGCCGATTGAAAGAACAGCGTCGCTTGCCTTTTCTGCCTTGCAGATAGCAACTGCTTCTTCAAGAGTTACGCACATGGGCTTTTCAAGAAGAACGCTTACGTTATGTTCAAGAGCATAGATTGTGCATTCGGCATGAGTTGCGTTGTATGTGCAAACGCTGACTGCATCGCAGATGCCTGCATCGATAAGCTCTTTGTGGCTGGGGAAGAACTTAACATCGCCTGTAACGCCGTATCTTTCGCAGAATGCTTCTGCCTTACCGGGAACAAGGTCTGCAGCTGCAACGATTTCAACATCGGGGCATTTCTGATATGCTTTTACATGAGCTTCTGCAATCCAGCCTGTACCGATGATACCGACCTTGATTTTTTTGCTCATGTCTCTTACTTTTTCTTCTGCGGGAGCTTCCTTGAACTTATCAAGAATGTTTGACATAATATTACCTCGCTTTATATGTAATTGATTACCAATTAAGTGTTTTGAGATATTCTCTGCTGAGTCTGACGGAATTTTCGGGAGTTTCGCCCTTTGCGGGGTTATCCTGTTCAACAACAACCCACTCTGCACCTGCTTCTTCGCAAGCGGCAAGAATTGCAGGCATATCCTGAACGCCGTAGCCTACGGGCATGAATGAGAATGCATCCTCTTCTTCCTGCTCGCCGTCTTCTTCAATGCCGATAAGATCGTAGAGCTTGCCGAGTTTTTCGCCGCTTCTCTTGAAATCCTTGAGATGAACAACGGGTGAACGGCCGCTGTATTTCTCAATATATTCAGCAGGAACAACACCTGCAACGTTTACC
>JAZRJH010000039.1:0-17322 GCA_045645685.1 Acutalibacteraceae bacterium | reverse complement strand
ACAGCGATCTTCTGAAGTTCGTGGGATGTACGGAAACCGTCGAAGAAGTTGATGAAGGGAACTCTGCCCTTGATTGATGCAAGGTGTGCAACTGCACCGAGGTCCATAACTTCCTGAGTATTTGTTTCAGCGAGCATTGCGAAACCTGTCTGACGGCAGGCATAAACGTCTGAATGGTCGCCGAAGATGTTAAGAGCATGTGAAGCAACGCAGCGAGCTGATACATGCAAAACGCTGGGAAGAAGTTCACCTGCGATTTTGTACATATTGGGGATCATGAGAAGAAGACCCTGTGATGCAGTGTAAGTTGTTGTGAGAGCACCTGCTGCGAGTGAACCGTGAACGGTACCTGCTGCACCTGCTTCTGACTGCATTTCAGCAACCTTAACTGTTGTGCCGAAGATGTTCTTCATTCCCTGTGCTGACCACTGGTCAACATAGTCTGCCATGGGGCTTGACGGAGTGATGGGGTA
Source organism: Acutalibacteraceae bacterium (assembly GCA_045645685.1). GTDB lineage: Bacteria > Bacillota > Clostridia > Oscillospirales > Acutalibacteraceae > CAG-177. The sequence goes on along the minus strand of JAZRJH010000039.1, from coordinate 16,849 downwards.
AATGCCAGCAACTTCTGTGAAGGCATATGACACCCATGCAGCGGCGTTGTTACCGTCCATGGTCTTCATTTTTCTTGCCATAGTCTTTTTCCTCCTAATAAATTTGAGCCTTATATTTGGTAAATTAATAATACACCACACATTATACTATCACTTTTCTTTCTGTTTGTAAACCCTTTATTTAATCCAAATTAGTGTATTTTTTCACAATGATTTTGTATATTCTTGTCAATCAGACTTGTCGGCTGATTTGTTTGTTGACTTTTTTGTATTTTAATGGTATTTTATTATATATTTTTAATCAATTGGAGGACACCATCATGACCCTGAATTTTGTTCAGCAAATCTTTTTTAAACTTTTCGCATTTATCATGTCGGTTATCTATTCATTCAACGGCGGCGTGGTTGCTCCGTCAACAGACGATGTGATCAAGGCTGCAAAACCCGATGCAAAGCTCGTTTTTGCAACAGTTGCAGACCCTCAGGTTTCCAACTATATGTTCGGAAGATATCAGGCATTCCAGGAAGCCTGCATGGATCTTCGCAACGCTGAAAGACTTGATGCAGTTGTTACAGTCGGCGACCTCGCAGAAAACGGTCTTGCAGAAGAATATGCTCTTGCATACGATGAACTTTCACCCATCGATGCCCGTTTCATTATGGCAACAGGTAACCATGACATCAGACTCCGTGCTTACAGCCAGAGCTCAAAACGTATATATCAGTATACAGATGCTCTCAACGGCGAAGAAACAATGGCAGACAGAGTTTATTCCGAAGGCAAACTTGCATATTCAGAAGTTGTGAACGGATATAAATTCATTGTTATGGGTTCGGATAAAACCGAATTTGAAGAAGCATACATCAGCCCCGAACAGCTCGATTGGATCGACAAGGAACTTGAAACAGAAAAGGGTAAGCCTGTATTTGTTGTTCTTCATCAGCCCCTCAAGCTCACACACAATCTTCCCACAACATGGGGTAACGGCACAAACAAAGAAGCAGGTTCAGTAGGTCCTCAGAACGATGAAATCAAGGCTCTTCTTGCAAAGCACGCTGAAGACAGCACAGTTATTCTCATCACAGGTCACCTTCATGCAGGCTTCAGCCAGTACAGCTATCAGAAGATTGAAGGCTTCCACTCATTCAACGTTCCCGCTCTTTCAATTGAAAACAAAGACGGTGAAGAAGGCGGCAACGGTTCAGGTCTTACATACATTGTTGAAGTTTATAACAACGAAGTTCTCTTCAGAGCAAGAAACTGCCGCACAGGCGAATGGCTCACCAAGTGGGACACAAGCATTGCTCTTTAATAGTTTCGGATAAAATTAATTTATCATAAATTAATGAAAGGAAATTAAAAAAATGATTAACTTCAAGAAAATTATCGCAATCATTCTTTGTATGCTTCTTGCATTCGGTTCTCTTTCAGTTTCGGTTTCAGCTGAAGAACCCGTTGCGGAAGATACATTCACAACAGAAACAGATGCTCCTTCAGAAGAAAGCCCCAGCGGCGAAGGCACAAGCACTCCCGAACCCAGACCCGAAGAAATCGGTGACACAACTCCTTTCCGCATCAGCGTTGTTGTATACGGCAAGGATGCTCAGAAGGGTATCACATGGTACACAAAGACAAACACAACAAGCCTTGTTGAACTCAATCCCGCAGATGCAGAAATCAAATACGAAGATGTTTTTGAGTGGGAAGGCAACTATGTTCATAAGGCAACCGTAACAGGTCTTGCTGCAGGCACAGAATATGCTTTCAGAGTCGGTAACGGCGACGAATTCAGCGCATGGGGCAAGTTTGTTACCGATAACGGCGATGACAAGGTTGACTTCATCACATTTGCTGACGTTCAGGCAGGTAATCTCGAAAACTTCGAAAGAGGCGCAAGAGTTGTTGAACAGGCATTCAAAACAATGCCCACAGCAGAATTCATGGCTTGTCTCGGCGACTTCACCGATGACAGCACCAACGAAGAATGGGACTGGTATGACAGCTCCATGAAGGACATCAACCTTAACTCAACTCTCGTTCCCGTTGCAGGCAACCACGACGGTCTCGGCGTTACAGACTGGTTCAACAATATGTTCAATCTCGACACAACAGAAAGCGTTGAAACATCCGACGGTGTCAACTATTCATTCGATTACGGCAACATTCATTTCGCAGTTGTTAACACAAATGATATGCTCACAATCTCACTTTCACAGCTTATCTGGCTCAAGAACGACCTTAACAGCACAGATAAGGACTGGAAAATCGTTCTCATGCACAAGTCTCCCTACTCACTCGGTAAGGATGCAAAATGGCCCGATGCTCTCTATCTTCAGAGATCACTCGCAACTGTTGTTGAATCATGCGATGTAGACCTTGTTCTCAGCGGTCATGACCACCAGTACATCAGAACAAAGGCTATCAAGTCAAATCAGGTCAACGAAGACGGTACAGTTTATGTTCTTTCAGGCACAGCAGGTGCAAAGAGATATGAAGTCCGTCCCTTCCTTGAAAACCACTTCCTTAAGACAGATCTCATCGCTGCAGGTACAATCCAGAGAAGCGGCGGGGACTATTTCGACGGTGACTGGGATCAGGAAAACCCCGATTACGAAGGCGGTATCTTCAGCACATATTCAATTGACGGCGGCACACTCACCGTTAATTCCTATGTTGTTTCCGACTACACAACAGACGAAGAAGGCAACATCATCGATGTTAACGAAGAACCCAAGGTAACTCTTCACGATTCATTCTCCATCACAAAGGAAACAGGCAAGAACGAAATCACTTTCACAGGTGACAACACAACAAGCGAAGCTGAATACATTCTCGGCGCAGTTCCCAGCTTCATGTGCCTTGCAGTTTACACATTCACCGAATGGCTTCCCAAGTTCCTTATCATGGTTCCCGAACTTCTTTACTCCGTAATTGTTTACGATATCTTCTAAAATCACACCAAACAAAAGCGGCTTGCTTCGGCAGGCCGCTTTTATTATAATGTATATATAAAAAAATTTGTGTTTACCGAAAGTTTATGATATAATCATCCGAAAGGGGTGAGATTATGTATACACACAGAGGGTTTATGCTTGACAGCGCAAGGCATATGCAGAGCATTGACGAAATCAAAAAGCTCATTGATGCACTTTCGCTGCTTGATTTCAACAAATTTCACTGGCATCTGACCGATGATCAGGGCTGGCGTTTTGAAAGCGAAAAATTCCCCGGACTGAACACAATCGCCGCCGTCAGACCTTATTCCGATTTTGGAAAAACTCGCATTGATAAGCCGTATGGCAGAGTATATACAAAATCCGAAATGAAAGAAATCGTTGACTGCTGCGCCGAAAAAGGCATTGAAGTTATCCCCGAATTCGATATGCCGGGTCATACAAGCGCGCTTCTTTCTGCGATTCCGTCTCTTTCATGCACGGGCAAAGATGTTAAAATCAAAACTCATCAGGGAATTTTCAAAGACGTTTTGTGCCTTGCAAAGGAAGAAACATTCGAAACCGTAACCGCCATAATTGATGAATTTCTTGAAATTTTCCCGAGTGAATATTTCCATATCGGCGGTGACGAAACCCCTGCTGCCCATTGGAAAGAATGCCCCGAATGTCAGAAGAAAATGAAGGCTCTCGGCGTTAAAACCTATGCCGAATATCAGAATTGCTTCATGAACAGAATAATCGATTATCTTGAGAGCAAAAACCGTCATGCTATCGTCTGGAACGAAGCCGCAAAGGGCGAAAATCTTGATAAAAGAGCGATTATTCAATATTGGAAGGAAAATCCTGCGCCGAGCGTGAAGTTTCTCAACAACGGCGGAAAAGCAATTCTCTCTCCTTTCTCATACTGCTATTTTGACTATGACTACCACACAACACCGCTCAACCGTGTTTATTCTCTTGACACAAATCTCAAGGGTCTCACCGAAGAAGGCAAGAATAATATCATCGGTTTTGAAGCAACCGTGTGGACAGAATATATCAGCGACACAAAGAGATTTGAAGAATTTGTTTTTCCGAGAATCATCGCCGTTTCAAAGGTGGCTCACGGCGAAAACTCCAAACCCTACAAGGAATTTCTTGACGATGTCCGCACTCTCAGAAATAAGCTCACAGACTATGCTTTCTGCGACGAAAAAATGTGGACAAAGCCAAGAATATCAACGGTTTACGGTTGGTTGAAATTCGTAAAAGACCGCTATTCCGCAAGCTACATAAAAGAACAACTTTTCAAATAGGAGATTACTATGGCACGCAAACTTTTTTATGAAGATCAGTATATAAAAGACTTCACCGCAACCGTGATTTCATGCACCGAAGGCAAAAACGGATTTGAAGTTATTCTTGACGAAACCGCATTTTTCCCCGAAGGCGGCGGTCAGCCGGGCGACACGGGATTCATCGGCAATTCCGAAGTTATCGACACCGTTGAAAAAGGCGGCGAAATAATCCATGTCTGCAAATCTGCAGTTGAAACGGGCAAAGCGGAATGCCGCCTTGATTTTGAAAAAAGATTTGAATATATGCAGCAGCACACGGGCGAGCATATTTTTTCGGGAATTCAGCACTCAATCTGCGGATTTGACAATGTCGGATTCCACATGGGCGAACACAGCATAACCGTTGATTTCAACGGCGTTATCTCTGCCGATGAACTCGAAAGAATCGAGCGTCTTTCAAACGAAGCCGTGTTTAAGAATATCCCCGTTGAAATTCTTTATCCGAGCGATGATGAGCTTGAAAATTATGCTTACAGAAGCAAAAAAGAGCTTGAAGGTCAGATAAGACTCACCAAAATCGGCGATGTTGACCTTTGCGCCTGCTGCGGCACTCATGTTGCATTGACGGGTGAGGTCGGAATTATCAAAGCCGTTTCAATGATGAACTATAAGCAGGGCGTGAGAATCACTCTGCAAATCGGCAGAAAAGCGCTTGAAGACTACAAAGAAAAGAACAAGAGCGTTCTTGAAATTTCCAATCTTCTCAAGGCAAAAACCGAAGAAATCACCGAAGCGGTCGAAAGAACTCTTGATAAGCTCAAGGAATCCGCTTTTGCATATTCACAGCTCAAAAAAGAGATTTTTGAACTCAAATCAAAAGATGCATCAGGCGATAAATTCCTTGCCTTTGATGATGGCTCAAGCGCTGATGATGCAAGAATTTTCAGCGATATGCTTGCCGAAAAAGTCGGAATTGCCGCCGTCTTTTCGGGCAACGACGAAAACGGCTATAAGTATGCGATAACTTCAAGAAACAGCGATGTCCGTGAAATCGGAAAGTCGCTCAATGCGGCTCTCTCTGGCAGAGGCGGCGGAAAACCCGACATGGTGCAAGGCTCCGTTGCCGCAACAAAATCGCAGATTGAAGAATTCTGGAGCAATATATAAAAGAAAGAGCAGTCGGCTGACTGCTCTTTTTCTTATTCTTCCATCTGTTTTCCGAGAAATGTTGCCGCAATCTGGGCGAGCTTTGTTTCCGTCTGGGTCGGACACGAACCGTTTTCGTTGAGAAGCATGACGAGTGCGCCCGAAATGTCGCCGCCGCCGATAATCGGACAAATAACTGCCGCTTCCTTGTCAACACCTTCAACGGGTCGGATTCTCTCGCTGTCAACACAGCAGACATAATTTTCCCGTCTTTCCATAATGTTTTCAAGGCTCTGACTGATTCTGCGGTCAAGCACTTCTTTCTTTGATATCCCTGCACAAGCAATAACGCTGTCACGGTCGGTAATAACAACTGCAAGACCCGTACCGCGTGCAAGCACATCGGCATACTGCCCCGTAATCGAAGAAAGCTCCCCGATAGGCGAATATTTCTTGAATATAACTTCCCCGTCAGTATCCGTGTAAATCTCCAACGGGTCGCCTTCGCGGATACGCATGGTGCGGCGGATTTCTTTGGGAATAACGACTCTGCCGAGGTCGTCAATTCTTCTCACAATACCTGTGGCTTTCATTTTATATCTTTCTCCTTTTTCAGACAAATCTTGATGTTATTGTCTGCAATTCAAGAAGATTTATACTTTAATTATTTTCTTTTTGGGACGGCAGATATATTAAAATATAATTGATTATCTTTTTAAAAAACCGACGGGAAACTCCGTCGGTTTTTCGGTTTATTCAATTAATAATGCGCTGCTCCGCATCCGCAAACGGGATTCGAGCCGAAAAGCTTCGAGAAGAAATTGACTATCTTCCAGAAGAATCCCATAATTCCGCCCTGATGGCACATATGATCACAGTAACCTGTTGCCAGATCTGTTGCATTTTCAACAGTTGCATTCTTCGGTACATAGACGGAAAATTCTTTATCCTCAGCCGTTACGGTAATCTTTGAACCGTCTGAAAATTCAACGGTGATTTCCTTGCCGATAAGAGAATCGTGAACAGTTATCTGCTTTTGCTCAAGTTCATTGCCATTTTTATTTTTGGGCGCAGGGAAAATACCCTTTGAATTTGAAATATTTATGTTGCCGCCGTTTATCTGAACGAAATTGTCGTTGCTTTCGCCCTTCGAATCGCTGCTTCCGTTGCCGATGAGATACTCTTCTCTGTCGTGCCATTCGCTTGCGGAAATATTGCCGCCGTTGATTGTAATTTTACCGCCGAAGCTGTCTGAATTCTGACCGCCGCCGATTGCCGCACCGTCTTCGGCGCCTGCAACGATATTGCCGCCATTGATTGTGACAGAATCAATATGTCCGCTGTCTGCACCGCCGATACCTGCGCCGTCATCATCAAGGCTGAGAGCAATGATATCGCCACCGTTAATTATGATTTCGCCGCCGTTGCCATCGTCACCAACGCCGATACCCGAGCCGTCATCACCCATGCACTCTGCCCAGATTTTACCGCCGTTGATTGTGATTTTGCCTGCGCCGCCTTCGTATCCGCTGCCGATGCCTGCGCCGTCACCAATGCTGAGGGCAAAAATCGTTGAGCCGTCAATGATGATTTCGCCGTTGTCAACGCCTTCCTCATCATAATAATTATAGCAACTGCCGATGCCCGCGCAATCGTCTTCGCCTATTGCAACAAGGCTGCCGTTGCTATCCTTGATATGGAGCTTTGTGCCTTCTTCCATATCAATGCCTGCATATCCGGTATATGTTTCGTAAGCCGCAAGTGCATTTGCGCCGTAAAGATTAAGGGTAACATCTGAGTCTTCATAAATACCTAAGTTACCGTAAAAACCCGTTATGTAAGTATTAACAAGATCAATTTCAACTTCACCTGTGTATGTGTAAATGCCGTAGTGAACGTAATCCTCGTCGCCTTCATCCTTGGGCTGAGTTTCAAGAATTACATATTTACCATTGTATTCATAAATGACTTCGTCGCCTGATTCTGCATTGTAATAAACATAGCCGGGGGTTTCAGAATAATAAGAATCGTTGATATATACATAGTTTCCTGCACTCATGTTGATAACGCCGTTGGGAACGGGGTTTTCAAGTTCAACAAGAGCGTCAACTGCATTTTCGATTGACGTTGCCATTGCATCAACTTCTGCCTGCTTGTCTGCAGGGAGCATTCTCTTTACTCCCTTGACTGCGGTCACAAGATTTGCAACGCTGTCTGCTGAATAATATTCAAGATAATCGGGAATTTCCGCAAGAGCCGCATCAACACCAGAATAGTCCGCAACGTTAATCGTGCAGATTGTCTGGAGCGTCTCATAGCCGCTCATATCAATCTCTTCAAACACCGCATCTTCCGAATCAGGCATATAAATCTCAACACCGAATTCTTCATTGTAACCGCCGTTGATCCACTTGAAAACATAGCTTGAATTCTTGTCATAGGGCAAAGAATATGTATCATATTCAGCTCCCGTCATATTTCTGATAAGGGTAACGGGTTCGCCGTTAACATAAGCAAGAATTGCGCTGTTTTCCCACTCATATTGATATTCGCTGTAAAGCCTGAAGACTACTGCATTTTCTGTATTGTGTTCTTTGCAGGAATGCTTGCAGTTTACGCAGGTATATTTGGTATGTTCTGATTCTGTTTCCGTTGCGGGAACAAAGATTCCGTTATCAAAAGAATGTTTAACAAGACCTGTTTTTCCATCGCCGTATCCGCAGTATTTGCATACATTGATGCAATAATCGGCATCAAATTTATCATATGCTGTCATTGAGTGGGGAACTTCTGTTCCTTCAATAAGACCGCAGTCTTCACAAATACTTCCGCAGGTTTTGTCATCTAAAGCTTCAGAATAAGTTTTATGAGCTTCGGCTTTTTCTGTCAGACCGCAAACATCACATTTGAACTGATGAGTTTCCGCAGTCTGAATATATGCTGCCGTTTCGTGCTCACAGACAAAATTACAGGAATCGCACACATGATCGCCGTTGAAGTTGTGGTCTTTAACGGCAGGAAGTACTTCGCCCGTAAAATATTCGTCGCATTCAGCGCAGTAAAGCCCTGCTGCGTTGCCGTTTTTACAAGTAGGAGCAATGCCTTCTTTTTGAGAAACAAAGTGAAGTTCTTTTTCAAAAAGGTCTGCATTATCCTCATCAATTACAATTTTATCCCAGTCTTCCTGAGTTCCGTTATAATGAACTGCAGAAAGATTTTCCGAATAGCAAAGAGTATCATCAGATATTGTTTTTACGCCTGAGCCGATAACAAGAGATTCAAGGTATCCACAGTTGTAAAAGACACCATAACCCAACATTTTTACACTGTCAGGAATAACAAGAGATTTCATATCGGCGCCGTTAAAGCAACCGTCAGGGATTTCAATAATTCCGTTGCCGAGTAAAATTTCTCCGAATTCAGAATTCTCAAAGGCATTTCTTCCAATAGAAGTAACAGTATCAGGTACGGTTAGTTTTTCCAGACAAGTATTTCCACGGAAAGCATTTTCGGCTATTTTTTTGACTGCAGCGGGAATTGTATATTCGGTTGCTCCTTGTTTCGGCGGAAAAAACACAAGAGTTTCACCGTTCTTTGAGAAAAGAATTCCGTCAACGCTTTTGTAGTTGGGATTGTTATCATCAACGATAAATTTTTCAAAAGAATACATTGCCCAAAAAGGAGTGGCTCCTTCTTCAATTGTTTCAACACTTGCGGGAATTGAAACGGAAACGCAGTTTTCGGCATAACAGAATGCCGAACTGGGAATCATGGTTATGCCCTCTTCAACAACAATGTTGAGAATTGAATCATTATATGCTTCCCAGGGCGGCGCATACCAGCCGACAACAATCGGACCGTTGCCGCTGATTTTGAGTGTGCCGTCGCTGTCAAGCACCCAGTTGACGCCTTCGCCTGCGGTGCCGCTTGCAACCTCTGTTGCCGCAAATGCCATAGGCAAAGCAGATACGAGCATCATAAGTGCAAGAACAATTGCCAACACTTTTGTTAATGTTTTTTTCATATAAAAACCTCCGTTTTTAAATACAAATTAATTATTTGACCAGTTCATCGAACGCATGCTCGTTCGTCTGTTCAACATATTCCTTGAACTCTTTGAAAATGCGTTTACCGAGTGTGCGATAATCCATTGCAAGAACTTTATCAATTTTTATCTTACGGATTTCTTCGGGCACGTTATAAATTGTCAGTATGGTGTCGAGGGCACTCGGTATGCGGGTTTCAAGCTTTGCGGAGTAGCGGGTTGTGTTAAGCGTTGTGTATTCAATGCCCGAAACAAGACTTTCAGCATTTCTGAACTGTTCGTCTGTCCAATCGGGGCAGTACTCCGAAAAAACCTCTTTCGATCTTCCGATATCATTTTTCTGAATTATTTCAAGGCACGATTTACTCTGATAAGTAGAAACAAAAAAATCTTTTGCAATTTCATCTTCTTCCGCTGCCGCCGCCATTGACATCAGCTCAAGGCAGACAGCAAGCAAAGCGCTTATTCCGTCGTCTGCCTCTTTCTTCATCAGTTTCCATTGAAAAGCACAAAGCATTTCAACCAGTTCGGCGAGCAGAGCATCTTTTGACGGAAAATAGAAAACTATATGTCCTGTGCTTATATCAAGCTTTTCTGCAATCATTTTGAACGTTGTTGACGAATACCCCTTTTCAATAAACATATTCGTTGCAACCTGAATGATTTCCAGTTTGGTTGTGTTAACCCTTCTCCTTTTGATAAAAATCACTCTCCCCAACGCGTTTGTATACGTACTAATTTGACTGCGCTCAAATTATATACACTTTTAATAGCATTTGTCAATATATTTTTCAAGTTTTTTAAATGTTCTGCATTTATGCAAAAAACAAAGACTGCACGGAATAAACCATGCAGCCTTTGTTTTTATGTTTAACATTCAGTTTATTTCAAATTCAATCTTTTCTCCAAATCAAGCATAGCAGAAACATAATTTTCTGACGGTGTCAATGTTGTCTGTAACGGGTCAATTTATTGGATTTGTATGGTTAAATAATTAGTATATGTTTACAAACATAAAATATCCATGAAAACGAAAAAGTATGATATCAAACTATACTTACAATAAATCACAGCAAACATTTAACGTATATACCAACGGTTTCAGAGCCTATGGCTGTCTGCTTTTTACACATTTTTTACTTTTTTTCTTCAAAATATATTGACATAAATCTGTACTCGTGCTAAATTGTAATTAGTACACATACAAATGCTTTTTTGAAGGAGGCATTATGGCGAAGAAAGAGAAAACAAAAGATAAAATAATCCGTGTTTCAACACGAATGTTTCTTGAACACGGATATTCATCAACATCGGTTCAGATGATTTGCAGTGAACTGAAAATCAGCAAAGGTAATTTTACTTTTTATTTTCCGTCAAAAGAGGACGTTCTTGCGGTGCTTACCGATTGGCTTTGTAAGTTCCAATGGAAGATGATAAACGCAGAGATTGACGACGGAACAAGCAGTCTGCTTGCGGTATGTTGTGAACTGATGGTGATGGCATCGGCGAGCGAGGAAAACGAGGTTGCAAAAGACTTTTTTATTTCGACATATCAGAGTCCGAAATGTCTTGAAATTATCCACAATAACGACACCGCCCGTGCAAAGGAAGTCTTTGCGGAATATTGTCCCGATTGGACAGACGAACAGTTCAGAGAAGCGGAAATTCTTGTTGCAGGCATTGAACACGCAACGCTGAATGCGATTGATAAAACCGTACCGCTTGAAATGCGCATTGCAGGTGCATTGAATACGATAATGACGATTTATAACGTGCCCGAAGAAATCCGTAAGATAAAGATTGATAAGGTTCTTGCGATGGATTATCGCTCAATCGGTAAACGAATTTTCAAAGAGTTCAAGGAATACGTTGAGGGAATGCAGAATTCAGAATGATGAATGCAGAACGGAATAAATAATAATTTTGAATTCTGCATTCTGCACTCTGAACTCATAAAAGGAGGAAACCCTATGAAGAAAACAAACAAAATCATAAGCATACTGCTTGTTCTGGCAATGCTTCTGTCAATGGCATCGCTGAGCCTTACAGCGTCCGCTGCAGATGAATTGACCGACAGCATAACCGATGTTACGTTGAAAGATACTGACGGTGACAATTTTTACGAAATAGGTACAGCTGAACAGCTGTATGCATTTGCTAATCTTGTAAATGCAGGCAATACTGCTATCAATGCTGAACTTACAGATGATATTGTTCTTAATGAAAATGTTATTGCTGCGGACGGATCTCTTAACGGTGAGCCTTCAGAATTTAAAAAATGGACACCTATCGGAACTACAGAAGAAAATTATGCAGGTATTTTTGATGGCGCAAGACATACAATTAGCGGTTTGTTCTATCACGGTGACGGTGAATATGCAGGATTGTTCGGCTGTACAAAAGGCAAATACAAATCTAAATCCTCGGGATATATCAAAGAACTTGGTCTTTGTGACAGTTATTTTCTTGTTGAAGGTACACAAAGTATGTACAGAGTAGGCGGTCTGGTAGGATATGCATATAATACATCAGCTGAAAACTGTTACGTTATTGCAAACTTTGATTTAACATCTACATATTTTAAGAACCCATTTGGACCATCGGTATATATAGGCGGAATCTATGGCATAACAGGTTATGTAGATGCTGAAAATTGCTATACTGTTATAAATGTTACTTTAGAAGGCGAATCGATCTATAAGACTCCTGTTGGTGGTTTTTTTGGAAATTCAACAAATGAAAAAATAATAAACTGCCATACTAATTATAATTCATGGGGTTTATGTAATAGTGGCTCTGATCTTACAGGCTCAACGATTAATGTTACAAAGGAAAATTTCCGGAGTGGAGAGATAACATATCTTCTTAACGGATCAAAGGCGGATAATAATTCTGTCTGGAAGCAGACTTTGGGCGAAGATGAATATCCTTCATTTAACGGCAATTATGTTGAATACGATGAAACAAAAGGATATTACAATCCTGTTCATAGTCACTCTTTTGAATATTCGGTAAACGATGACACTATAACCGGAATCTGTACGGCTCAATATTGTTCTCTTGTAAGCTGTAAAGGTGGAACTCTCACAATATCAGCCCCTGCTGAACTTTATACAGACGGCACAAGTTCAAGAGAAGCTGTTATCGACAATCAGCTTGTTGAAGCGACAGATTATACCGTTACTTATTCAACTGCAGACGGCTCTGCACCCAAGACCGCAGGCACATATACCGCAAGCGTAACAGCAGGCGGTGCAACGGCAAGCGTTGAATTTACACTTTCCAACTATGCCGCAAAGGTTACCGACGAAGACGGCAATCTTATCGGCAATTATAAAACTCCTGCAGATGCAGTAACAGCGGCACAGGAAAACGAAAACAGCACTCTCACTCTGCTTGATGATATTACTGTTGCTAAAGAACTGGATATAGAATCAGGCAAGTTCACACTTGACCTTAACGGTAAAAACCTGGTTAGTGAAAAAGGCAGAGTTATAGAATCGTACGCTGTTTTAACAATAAAAGACAGTGGCGAAGGCGGTACAATTTATGGCAAGGGTGGCGGAGGTTACGCTATTATCAACCGTGGTACGCTTACCTTTGAGTCGGGTACTGTAAAAGGCGACGGCGGTATTGAAAACCGAGGCACGCTCACGTTTAACAACGGCACTGTCGAGGCCGGCGATTATAGCGCAATTTCCAATTTCAATATGGTATATGTTTATGATGGAGTTTTTCGCAGCACCAAAAGCTCCGGAATAAATAACTACGGTACAGCATTTGTTTACGGCGGTGAGAGTTCCGGCGTATTAAACGAAGGCACTGCCTATATTTCCGGCGGTAAATTCGTGAGAAACGGCTATGCGGCACTTAATCTGAACAGCGGTACTGTTGAAATAACGGGCGGCAGTTTCAGCGGCACGGACAGGGAAGACGGTATTTTCACAGGTGTACCCTACGGTGAGTGGACCGTTTACTATGACGAAAATGCAACTCTCACTCTCAAGGGCGGTGAATTCCCGAACGGCTTTACAGTTTACGGCACAAGCGCAAATACAGCCCTCGCAAAGGGTTATGCTTTCTATGATGCAAACGGCAATAAAATAACCGTTGCAGCCGATGCAACGAAGATTGACGGCTACGTTCAGGTCAAAGATCACTATATCGCCAGAGTTACCGATAAAGACGGCAACGAAATTGAAGGCTCACCCTTCAAAACTCTTGAAGAAGCAGCAGATGCAGTCAGATGGGATTATGAAAACGCCACAATCACCTTGCTTGATGATATTACTCTTGATTCAACGTGGAGCGTAGGCGGTGTTGTTACAATCGACCTTAACGGAAAAACCCTTAACTGCACTTCGGGTGATACAATTTTTGTTCAGGCACTTAAAGGCTTTGCAGTTACGGTTGAAGATTCATCCGAAAACAAAACAGGTGTTATCAGAAGCGAAACAGGTTCAGCAATAGACGTTGGCGTTGGCAGTAAGTTTATTCTTAACAGCGGCACGATAACGGCTGAGAACGATTACGCAATTATGGCTGCATATCGTGAGAGAAACCACAGTTTGCTTGAAGTTAACGGAGGTACTGTTAACGGCGTGGTTTTATGCTATGCCGATTCAGTTGTCACCGGCGGTACGTTCAACGATATGTTCGCAATTTCGTACAATTATAAACAAAACAAATTCAGCGGCGGCATCTTTAACGGCGGAATAAAAATCACTTCTTTCGACCCGCTCAACGACATTCTTGCAGACGGTTATCATTTCCGCAATGCACAGGGCAAGGTTGTTGACGGCAGTTCAGAAATTATTGAAGAAAAAGTAACAATAGAAAAGGGTGCTGATTTTTCTGCCGATGCCGTTGTTACCGCAGAGGACGTTGTTTACAACGGTGCGGCTCAGGAACCCGATGTAACAGTTACAATCGGCGGCAAAATTCTCACCGAGGGCAAGGATTATACCATTGCTTTCGCAGATAATATTAACGCAGGTACTGCAACCGTAACCGTAAAGGCTGTCGGTCAGGCAGCAGGCGGAATCGTTGGCGGCGGAAATTCAAACGCAGGCAACTCTGTCGAAAGCGTTTACACGGGCGAAATCACAAAGGAATTTACTGTTCTTAAGGCTGATTCATCAATTGACGTTTATCCTGAAGCAAACGAACTCACCTATAACGGTGAAGCACAGACACTTGTTGTCATAGGTGATACGAACGACGGTATGATAGTTTACAGCCTTGACGGTGAAAAATATTCCCCGTTACCCCCCACAGGCACAAACGCAGGTAAATACACCGTATATTATAAGGTTGAAGGCAACAGCAATCACAATGACACCGAGCCCGAAACATTAACCGTTACAGTCAAAAAGAAAGAAATTACCGCATCTGCAACCGTAGCCGATAAGGTTTATGACGGAACAACAACTGTTGATGCTTCTGCAATCGAAATCACGTTTGACGGAATTGTTGACGGTGACGATGTTGTAGTCGACAGATGTGTGGGATTATTTTGGAGCGCAAATGCAGGCAACAATAAAACCATTGAGATTGCTTATTACTTAAGCGGAGAAGATGTTGATAATTATTGGGTTTATGATGAATATATAGGTATTCCGGAAGCCGAATATTATTGTATCGAAACCAAAGCAAATATTCTTCCCAGAGATATCGCAGATGCCCAAATCGTTCTCGGCGATGCTCTTACCTATAACGGTGCAGAGCAGACACAGTCAATCTCAGGCGTAACTGTTGACGGTCTTGAAGTAACTTATACCGTAAGCGGTAACACCGCAACAAACGTGGGTGTATATGAACTCACAATCACAGGTAACGGCAACTTCTCAGGCACAAAGACAGCTCTCTTTGAAATTGCTCCCGACACAAGCGCAATCGATGCGCTCACCGTTGATAACGTTAAATCCAGCGATAAAGAAGTAATTGAAGCCGTTGCAAAACAGATTGAAAATGCAGTAACAGACCTTGCAGACGATGAAAAGAAAGCTGAATACAAGGCAATCGCTGATAAGTGCAACGAACTTCTTGCAAAAATCAATGCAACTGCAGATGAAATCGCAAGAATTGATGAAGCTGTAAACGGCTACGATACAGAAACAGTAACGTCAGCAGATATTCCCGAAATCAGCAAGCTTATCGACGATATCAAGGCTCTCGCAGACGGCGACAACATCACCGAAGATGAAAAATCTGCTCTTGAATCGAACAATGAAGTTATCGATGAACTCGTTGAAAAGCTCACCGAAGTTGCAGAAGAAATCAAGAAAGTTGATGAAGCGGTCAAGTCATATGACGAAAACTCAGTCAAGTCAACCGACAGCGAAAACCTTGAACAGCTCAAAGAAGATATTCAGGCTCTTATCGACAGCACAAACACAACCGAAAATGAAAAGACTGTTCTCGAAGATATGATTAAGGATATCGAAGGTCTTGAGGATAAGATTGAAGAGATTGAAAATCAGCTTGAAGAAATCAAGGGCGTTGAAAACAACTTCACCCCCGAAACCGTAACAAGCGAAGATAAGACAGCTATCGAAGAAAAGATTGCCGAAATCGAATCTGTAAATCCCGATAACCTCACCGAAGAACAGAAAGCTGAATACGATGAAATCAAGGCTGGCTTTGAAGCACTCCTTGCAGAAATCGAAAAGGCAGGTTCAGAAGTTGACGCTATCGGTGCAGAGCTTGAAATGTTCGACGAAGAAAAAGCAACAATCTTCTGGGAAGACGAAATCGAAGCTCTCAAAGCAAAGATTGACGAACTTCTTGCAGATGAGAATATGGGCGAAGCAGAAAAAGCAAAGCTCGAGGAATATAAAGCACAGTGCGATAACCTCATCGAGATTATCAACACTCCTGCAAGATACTTCTCAACGCGTCTGTTCTACTTTGTATGGGATTCTCTCAACTGGCTTGTAAACCATTTCGTGTTTATTTTTAATTGGATAGCAGCAATGTTCTGATAATCAAATAATAACAGAAGCCGACGGATTAAACCCCGTCGGCTTTTCTGTAACCATCTTATAAAATTATATTTTCGTTCAAAGCAGGTAAATTTTTGCTCAATAAGTCGAATGTTTAACCAACAACTTTCAGAACGAATGTAAACACCTGAAACCGTTGATATGTAAGGGGATTACTCAAGCCGTTTCTCCAAATTCAACATAGCGGAAATGTAGTTTTCGGACTGTGTCAATGTTGTCTGTAACGGGTCGGCTTCTCGGATTCGCATGGTGCGGCGGATTTCTTTTGGAATAACCACCCTTCCCAAATCATCAATTCTTCTGACAATACCTGTGGCTTTCATTTTATATCTTTCTCCTTTTTCAGACAAATCTTGATGTTATTGTCTGCAAAAGGATGGGATTTATACTGTGGTTTTACTTTTAACTTCTTCTGCATCTTT
>JAZRJH010000038.1:0-20408 GCA_045645685.1 Acutalibacteraceae bacterium | reverse complement strand
GAACACAATCGACCCCTCTCAATGCGGCACGGTTGACTTGACGATACCCAAAAAGGCATACTTCAATCCGTCCGATTTTGACGATGTTGAGCAGCTTGTTGAATATAAAAATCTCTACATGCAAAACAGCGCGGAGCAAAGCCCCGAAGCTGATGATTTCCAAGATACAAGCGAAGAATAAGCGGCATTTTGGCTGAATTGCGATAAAATATATATAAAATGTAAAAAATACATTAAAATAGCAATATTTTTTCATTTTGTTCTTGTTTTTTTATTAAATACATGGTAATATAATTCTGTTTAATAAGGAAAAATAAAAACCACAGGGGGTTCACACCAATGGCATTTGAAATTGATAATGATTTTGAGAGTGCGGTTCAGATAAAAGTAATCGGTGTCGGTGGCGGCGGCGGAAACGCAGTTAACAGAATGATTTCATCTGGCGTTCTCGGCGCAGAATTCATCGCTGTCAACACAGATAAGCAGGTTCTTGTTCATTCAAAGGCAACTCACAAAATCCAGATCGGTGAAAAGTCAACTCACGGTCAGGGTGCAGGCGGTAAGCCTGAAATCGGCGCAAAAGCCGCAGAAGAAAGCAGAGATTCCATCGCTGATGCTCTCAAGGGCACAGATATGGTATTCATCACAACCGGCATGGGCGGCGGCACAGGTACAGGCGCAGCTCCCGTTATCGCTCAGGTTGCAAAGGATATGGGATGTCTCACAATCGGCGTTGTAACAAAGCCCTTCAAGTTTGAAGGCCGCAGAAGAATGCTCCTCGCTCAGGACGGTATTGCAAAGCTTGCAGAGCATGTAGACAGCCTTATCGTTATTCCTAACGACAGACTCCGTGCTATTGACGACAGAAGAAAGACTATCGCTGAAGCATTCGCAGAGGCAGACGAAGTTCTTCTTCAGGGTGTTAAGAGCATTTCCGAACTTATTAAGGTTCCCGGCTTCATCAATCTTGACTTTGCTGACGTAACAAGCGTTATGAAGGATGCAGGCTATGCTCACATGGGCGTAGGCAGAGCAAAGGGCAAGGACAAAGCAGAAACAGCAGCAAATGCAGCAGTTTCCAGTCCTCTTCTCGAAACATCAATTTCAGGTGCAAAGGGCGTTATCATCAGCATTACCGCTTCTGATGACGTTGATCTTGAAGATGTTGAAAATGCAGCAGAAATCATCACCGCTAAGGCTCATGAAGATGCTAATATCACATGGGGTATCGCATTTGATCCTGACCTTGACGATGAAATGGTTATCACAGTTATCGCAACAGGATTTGATTCAAAGCCTCAGGCAACTCCCGTTGCAGCTCCTGCAGCTCCTGCAAACCCCTTCTTTTCAGCAGTAAATAAGGCTCCTGCAGCAGCACCCGTTGCACCTGCAGCTCCCGCTGTTCCTCCTGTTGCAGCTCCCGCTGCACCCAAGGCAGCAGCTCCTGTTGTTGCACCTGCAGCACCTTCAGCTCCCGCAGGCGCACCCAGCATTCCTCACTTCGGTTCATCAGTTGCAGAAGTTAAGGAAGAGCCCGTTGCAGAAGCTCCCAAGGCTAACGACAACGGCTTTGAAGATGATCAGTTCTATATCATGATTAACGACATAATCAAAGGTAAGGACAATCAGTAATTAAAAAATTATCCCGCATCTTCGGATGCGGGATTTTTTGTTTGCAAATAAAAAGAGCAGGCACATTGCCTGCTCTTGAATGTTTTAACCCCAGATTGCCCAGAGGAGAAGATATCCTGTAATAACCGCCGAAAGGGTGAAGGGTACGCCGTATTTCATGAAGGTGCTTGTTTTTACTGTGTGACCTTCCTTGCGGAGAATGCCAATACCTGCAATGTTTGCGCTTGCGCCGATGGGAGTGAGATTTCCTCCGAGGGTTGCACCGCAAAGCAGACCGTAATAAAGAAGCTTGGGTTCAACGCCGATATCCATTGCTATAACGGGAACAATTGAAAGCATTGTTGCAGTATAAGGAATATTATCGATAAATGCCGAAAGAATAACGGACATCCAAACGATGATCGTGAACACAATGAAGGGTGAACCTGAACCGAGTTTTGCGATTGCAGAACCGATAACATCAATAACGCCTGCGCTCTTGACACCGCCGATAACAACGAAAAGACCAATGAGAAGAACAATTGTATAGTAGTCGATTTCCTTGAAAGCCTGCTTTACAATCTCTGTGTTTTTCTTTATCAGGAGTTCACGAAGAATACCGATAGCAAAGAAAGCAAGGCAGATGATTCCATTTGTGATGTCGGGCTTATAGAACTGACCGGGTGCGGCACCGTCTTTGTAAGGAATGAACGAAACCGCAATAAGAGCAACAACCGTGCCCACAAGAAGGAAGGTTGGAAATTTATCCTCGACCTTTGTTCTGTTGTTGAATTTAATTTCTGTTGTTTCTTTTCTGAACATAAAAAGAATAATGATTGCACTGACTATCGCACCCGCCTGAACAACCCAGAACATACCGGGTTTACCGCTGTCAACAAAGAAATCAGAGAAGTCGAGATTTGCCTGTTTTGCAAGAAGAATTGATGTTGTGTCGCCGACCAAAGTTGCCGCACCCTGAAGATTTGATGAAACCGCAATGCAGATAATTGATGGAACGGGAGAAACATCAAGCTTTTTGCAGAAAGCAATCGCGACAGGTGCAATCATTAAAACTGTTGCGACGTTATCAACGAAAGCGGAAACTATTCCTGCAAAAAGAGAAAGCGCAACAACTGCCAATTTCATATTGGGCATTTTTGAAATAAGAATGTCGGACATAAGCTGAGGCATTTTTGACTCGATGAAAAGATAAACGGTACCCATTGTACCGGCTATCATCATAACAACATTCCAATCGATTTCGCTGAGTGCTTGTCCGATTCCGTAGTTGTACACCGAATCGCCGACGGTAAAGAAGTTTTCGCCGAAAAGAGCGGGATTGACTGTCTGAATAATGCCGAGTGCAACGAATACCAATGCGCCGCCGACTGCGGCATAGGGTCTGATTTTCTGGAATGCCATCATCAGTATATAAGTGACGGCGAAAATTACCAGAGCTGTGACGGTGATCTGACTCATAACTTTTTTCTCCTTTAAAAGAAAATATAATTATAGAGTCTGCACGAAAAAAGGCAGAATCCGTAAAATGCGGATTCTGCCCTGAAATTTTGATGAAAGCCAGAGTGTGGCACACAAAATTACAATTCACAACAAATAGAATATTACTATTCTATGACAGACTCCACCACTTGTCGTGAACAGTCGATATTATAACTCATTAAAGTGCAAAAGTCAACATTAAAATGCATCAACTGCTGCTTTTTCAGCAGCAAGACCCTTCTTGTAGTTTTCAAGGAAAGCCTTGAAGCCTTCAATGTCATCAGTGTCGGGTCTGATTTCGGTTGAATCCTGACCTGCAAAGACTTTGTTTTCAAGATATTCATCAAGAGCTTCGTTTTCGGCTTTGCTTACCATGTATTCTGCAAGGATTGCAACGCCCCAGGGACCGCCTTCGCCTGCGGTTTTCATAACAGAAACGGGAGCGTTGAGTGCAGCACCCATGATTTTCTGACCTGCAACGGGAGCTTTGAAGTAGCCGCCGTGGCCGAGAATTCTGTCAATCTTAACATCTTCGTCTGCAAGGATTTCCATGCCTATGCTGAGAGTAGCCGCCGCAGAGGAAAGCTGAACTCTTGCGAAGTTTTCAAGAGTGAATTTGCTGTCGGGGCCTCTGAAGAACATAGGCTTGCCGCTGTCAAGACCCGTGATAACCTCGCCTGAAATATAGTTATAAGCAACAAGACCGCCGCAGTCTTTATCGCCTTCAAGTGCTTTTTCAAACATCTTATCAAGCACCTTGTAAATGTTGATATCCATTCCGAGTGCCTTGCACATCGAGGTGAACATTCCTGCCCATGCGTCGATTTCGCCCGAACAGTTGTTGCAATGAACCATTGCAACGGGTTTGCCTGCAGGAGTTGTTACCATGTCGATTTCGGGATAGAGCTTTGAAAGTGCCTTTTCAAGAACAACCATAAGGAAGATTGATGTGCCTGCGGAAACGTTACCTGTTCTTACGCCGACGGAATTTGTTGCAACCATGCCTGTGCCTGCATCGCCTTCGGGGGGACAGAGAGAAACGCCTGCCTTGAATTCACCTGTGGGGTCAAGAAGAAGTGCGCCTTCTTCTGTGAGTGTGCCTGCATTTTCGCCTGCAACAAGCACCTTGGGAAGAATTTCTTCGATGTTCCAGGGGAACTGTGAAACCTTTTCGGAGAATAATCCGAGCATTTTCTTGTCGTAATCGTTTGTTTCGCTGTCGATGGGGAACATACCTGATGCTTCGCCAACGCCCACAACCTTGTTGCCTGTCAGTTTCCAATGAACATAAGCCGCCAGGGTTGCTATGTAGTCAACATCCTTAACGTGTTCTTCGCCGTTGAGAATTGCCTGATAGAGATGGGCAATGCTCCAACGCTGGGGAATGTTGAAATCAAAAAGTTCGCTGAGTTCTTCAGCTGCCTTTGCCGTGATTGTGTTTCTCCATGTTCTGAAAGGAGCAAGAAGATTGCCGTCTTTGTCAAATGCAAGGTAGCCGTGCATCATGCCGCTGATACCGAGAGCGCCGACTGATGTGAGCTTAACTCCGTACTTTTCAAGAACATTTGCCTTGAGCTTTGCAAATGCGCCGCGAAGACCTTCCCACACCTGCTCAAGGGGATAAGTCCACACACCGTTGTCATAGCTGTTTTCCCAGTCAAAACTTCCCGATGCGAGAGGCTCATGATTCTTGCTGATAAGAACAGCCTTTATTCTTGTTGAACCGAACTCAATGCCGAGAGCGGTTTGTGCATTTTCAATTGCAAGTTTTATATTTTCCATATAATCAACTCCATATATAAAATATACATATTAATAATATCAAAATGTAGGTTCGCCGTCAAGAACAAAAAGAAATTTGAATTGCATACAAATTACACCGTATTGTGTTGCATTTTATTATTCTTTTTGATATAATAAATTTTATCTAAGGTTAAATTGACAGGAGGAAATTTATGAATCCCATCGGAATGGTAAAAGAAGGTTTTTCAAAAGTTAAAACTTATTGGAAAACACCGCCTCTCGGCAACTACATGAATTTCAAAGAAATCGCTTCTCTTGCGGGCGGCGGTATAGGTGTTAAATTCATCATTACCTGTGTTTCGTCTGTTTTGCTCTCTGCAACAAACGTTTTCGTCGGCAACACAATCGGTATTGAACCGATGAATATGTATTACATCTATATCATTGCAGTTATTCTCAGTTTCCCGCTGACAATGTTCAGAGCTTACATAATCGATAACGCCCGAAACCGAAAGGGAAAATACAGACCGTATATTTTAACCATGGGTCTGCCCACCGTTCTTCTTTCAATCGGATATTTCTGGATGCCCTATGAAAAGATGGGAAGTCAGGCTCTCAAATGCGCCGTTGTTCTCCTTTTCAACATCGGTTTCCAGTTCTTCTATAACTTCCTTTATGATGCATACGACAACTTCGTTGTTGTTCTTTCTCCCAACACTCAGGAAAGAGCGAATGTATCATCCATCAAATCCGTAACGGACTCTCTTGCTCCGTCAATAACAAACGCAATAATTCCTTTGCTTGCAAGCACGATTTTAGGCACAAACAACCTCAATGATATCAGACTTTACAGATATATCTGGCCTCCTGTTCTCATTGTCGGTTTCCTTCTGAGCGTTATTGTTTATGTCAATACAGAAGAAAAGATTGTTCAGGCTAAAACTCATGTTGTTCAGATTAAATTCATTGATGCTGTCCGTGCAGTTGCAAAGAACAAGTATTTCTGGGTAATTTCTCTTGCCGGCTGGCTCGGATTCCTTGAAAGCGCTTGCTTCAATATTCTTAACTGGCTCTATTCTTATCAGCACGCTTGCACAGCAGGTCAGTATTCTCTTATCTATACAATTTACGGCAACGCATCTCTCTGGGGTATGCTTCTTGCACCTCTTTCAATTAAGAAAATCGGCAAGAAAAACACGCTTATTCTCACCAATGCGCTCAACATTGTTTTCATCGCACTTATTTATCCGGTTGTTAAACATGCAGATATGAGCATTATGATCTGGCTTGTTATGATCTGCCTTTGGTTCAATGCTCTTGTTGGTTCATTCGGACATATTCTTACTCCTGCGCTTAACGGTGACATCCGTGACTATCAGCAGTATATCACAGGCGAAAGAATTGACGGTATGTTTGCCGCAGTCGGTCTTATCGGCAGCGTTATCACAATGGCAACAAGTTCCGTTCTTCCTGCAATTTATGAAAAAGTCGGTTTCAACGAAACAAAACTCAACGAACTTCTTCCCGAGATTATTGCTCAGGAAGGTGAACTTATTGACCTGACCAATGTTTACAATGTTCTCTATCACCGAGAAACATTCATAGGCATTTTAGGTGTTCTTATTGCGGTTTCGATTCTTGGTGCGGCAATGAATGTTGTGCCCTATTTCTTCTATGACCTTTCTGAAATCAAACAGCAGGGTATGATTAAAGTTCTTAAAATCCGTGCTCTTTTTGAAGACTACGGCAACGGTGTTCTTAAGGATAAAGACCTTGTTGAGGCTATCGAAATCATAAAAGAAGCAAATGAATTCGACGGCAAGCAGCCCAAAAACCTTAAAGAATATAAAGCGGCAAAGAGAAATGCTTCAGGCAAGGATGCAAAGAAAGCCGCAAAGATTGCCTATAAAGAAGCAGTATCTTTCAATCAGAATATCGAAATTTCAAAGTTCGTTGTTGATGAAATGAACCGTTTCAGCACTCCTTTCGGCAGAATGGGTCTTGAGGCTGCAAAAGAAACTGCAAGCCTTGGCTATGAAGCAATTTATAACTACGATTCATCAGCTCTTTCCCAGGCAAAAGCACTTCCTGCGGCCACACCCGAAGAAAAAGAATATAAAAAGAACGCTGTTTCAATTGCAAGAGATTTCGTTAATGCAAAGAAAGCGGCTGCAAAATATTTCCCCAACGGCATAAAAGAATTTGATATTCATATCTTTGAAACCCTTTTCGGCAAAGAAGATAAACTTGCAGAAGATCTTGAAGCAACCTACAAAAAGCTCTATGATGCAAGAGACAGAAAAGACAAGGCTGATATTGAAAAATATATGCAGGCTGTCAAGAATATCAGAGCAGAGCAGAAGAATGTTGAAACCGAAATCAAAAAGGCAACAAACGACAACTCTGTTTATAACCGTGCCGCAAAACCCTATATCAGCGCAAAGAAGCTCTTGACACAGAGCGAAAACTATGCGAAGTTTGATGAAATTGCCGCAATGTATGAAGAAGCAAAGATTCGTCATGAGCAGGCAATGCTTGAAGAAGCGGCTGAGAGAGAACGCAAGGAAGCTGAAGAAAAAGCATATGCGGAAAAGCTCAAAGCTGCAAGAAAAAATAAATAAAAACAAAAAGAACGCTGAAATTCAAAACTTCAGCGTTCTTATTTTTATTGTTTTTCAGCCTTGCCTTCGGGCGTGTCACGGTAATACTGCGTTTTGGGATTGGGGTGTTTTCTGGAATTCCAGAGTTCATCCGCAACGGGTGCCCATGCATTCGCAAATCTGTCGCATTTTGAACAGAGTGTTTCTGCGCTTTCAGGCTCGATAAGGTCGGTGGATTTTGCTCCTGTTTCGGCAATCATCTTGCGAAGACATTGCGGATTTTCAAGCATCGGGCAAGGTCTTAAGTGGTTGTCGTTAAAAGGCTGATTGTGCCAGAATGCCTGGAAAAGGGGGTTTTTCAAACCTTCCAGAATAGTATGAGTTCTGATGTTTGAATCGGAATAGTGGATGAAAACACAAGGCTCCATATCGCCTTCGGAGTTTATGTGAATATAGTTTCTGCCGCCTGCAATACAGCCGCCGACATATTCGCCGTCATTCTGGAAATCCATGATGAACATGGGTTTTCCTGTTTTTCCGTTTCTGACCTTGCGGAGCCAGTCATACATATAAACTCTTTGCTCAGGTGTGGGGATAAGATCAACAACCGCATCCTTGCCAATGGGCATATAGTTGAAATAAAGGCCGAATTTTGCACCCTTTTCAACCATAAGGTCAAGGAATTCATCGCTTGTAACAGAAGGAATGTTCTGACTTGTGTAACAAACGGAAATTCCGTAAAGCAATCCGTATTCCTTAAGAAGATTCATCGCTTCGATTGTTGTTTTGTATGCGCCGTCGCCGCGTCTTGCATCGTTGCTTTCTTCCGTGCCTTCAATGCTGAGAGCAAGTGCGAGATTGCCGACTTCTCTCATTTCTTCGCAGAATTCGCGGTCAATGAGAGTGGCGTTTGTGTAAGCAAGAAAAGCGCAATCGGGATTTTCACGGCAAAGAGTGAGCACATCTTTCTTTCTGATAAGAGGTTCGCCGCCTGTGAGCATATAAAGATGTGTGCCGAGTTCTGTTCCCTGGCTGAGAATACTTCTCATTTCGTCAAGTGTAAGATTAGATTTATGGCCGTATTCTGCCGACCAGCAACCCTTGCAGCGGAGATTACAAGCGCTTGTAGGGTCAAAAAGCATAATAAAAGGAATGTTACATTTGTATTTTTCTCTGTTTGCTCTTACAGCCTTTGTGCCGTTTACACCTGCACCGAGACCGAGAGCGAGAAGCATATTTTTGATAACTCCGCTGTCACATTCGTTGATGATGTTCATCGCAAAGGTGCGCCAGATATTTTCGGGGTCTTTGATGGCTTTTCTGAATGCATCAAAATTCTTTTCGGGAAAAGCACCGCCCATAAGTTTCTGAGCGAGATCGATGAGCTTGATTATGTTTTCTTCGGGGTTCTTCTTTACGTATTTATATATACCGTCAAAAGCGACAGAAGCGGAAGCTCTTTCTATTTTTTCTTTAACAGTCATTGCAACATCCTCCTTCCGTAAACATTTATACTGATAAAAAGTAAATCATAGATAAATATAAATATATCATATTAATATTTGTTTGTCTATAAAAATTGCTATTTTTACTTTACAATTTTGAAAAGAACATTATAATTAAAATAAAATAAAGCACAGGGGTGATAAAATGAAGGAGAAACTTTTCCGCTCTTCAAAGGCGATTGGTCTTGCGGCGAGAATAATCGTTTCCGTCTTTATTATTGTCTTTATTATATGGAAATATGACGAGCTTAAAAATATAGATATCAGAGCACTTGTTGATTCAAGCTCAAGTGTTTTTGCAGCGATAGGACTGATATGGGGCGTTTATCTTCTCAAATCGGTAACATTCATTCTGCCCGCATCTCTTGTTTATATAGCTGTCGGAATGTGTTTCCCTGCGCATTGGGCAATTCTTATCAATGCCGTGGGAATTATGATTGAAGTGAGTGTTTCCTATCTTTTCGGTATAATAATGGGCGGTCCTTATGTCAAAAATAAACTTGAAAAGAATAAATATGGCGAAAAGATACTAAAACTTCAGGAGAAAAATAAGCTTTCCGCTATATTTATCATAAGAGTTCTTCCTGTTTTCCCGATTGATATTGTCAGCCTTCTTCTCGGTGCAGTAAGAATGAAATTTCTTCAGTATTTTCTTGTTTCAATCGGCGGAATTCTCCCCAGAGTTATTTTATTCACAATTCTCGGTGATGGCATCTATGATTATTTCCCGATGCAAAAAATTGTGGTCGTTGCCGCAATTCTTATTCCCGTTGCTCTTATTGTGTGGGTAATCAGATATGCAATCAAAATGTCAAAAGCAGAAGAAAACTACGGAAAATCACCCTATGAGCCGATAAAAGACAGCCGCAGAAATGTTATTTTTGATACCGATATCGGTCCTGATTGCGATGATGCAGGGGCAATGGCTCTCCTTTTTGAAATGGCGAAGAAATATGAAGTCAAAGTGCTTGGCGCAGTGAATTGCACATCGAATCCTTACGGCAACGGTGCAATCCGTGCGATTTCGGAATATTACGGTTATGATAATTTAAAAATCGGTCAGCATAAAGGATATGAAATTCTTAAAGACCATGATAAATACAATAAGCCCGTAACCAAAAAATATTGCAAATATGAAAACAGCGCAATTCATGTTGATTCCGCAGTTGATGTATATGAATCCGTGCTTAAGAAAGCTGAAGACGATTCTGTAACAGTCATTTCTGTCGGTCCGCTCACAAATATTGCTCAAATACTTAACGCCAATCCCGATTTGTTCAACAAAAAGGTGAATTCCATCGTAGCCATGGCAGGTAAATTCCCCAAGGGTAAGGAGTTCAATATTGAAAGCGATGTTGAAGCGGCAAAAACGGTTTTTGAAAAGTTCAGGCATATTATCGTTTGCTCGGGATTTGAAACAGGCGCAAAAATCAGAACAGGATTCAGAAATGAACACGAAAACAACCCCGTATACGACAGTTATAAGTTATATATCGGCGGAAAAGAACCGCCCTACATGAGAGAAAGTTGGGATCTGACCGCAGTTCACTATGCTTTTGAAGGCGAAGGGGAGTATTATTCTCTTTCAAAACCTGTCAGTGTAACATTTGATGAAGACGGACATAATTTCTCAACTCATGATAAATATTCAAAGCGTTATTATCTTATTGCAAAAGCAGAAAATGAAGAGATAGCAGGATATCTGAACGGTATTCTTGAAAGCGCAAATATTGACAATGATGCGGAATAAATGTATAATTTATCCGTAATTTACAACAGAAATGAGGTCCTGGATATGATTAAAAGATTGATTGCTCTCGGAACTGCTCTGATTATGCTTTTCACCTTTGCTGCTTGCGGGGGTAAGGGCGATTCGGGAACAACAACCGAAGCACCTTCAACCACAAGCTATATCCGTGAAATAAAAACAACCGTTGCCGCTGTTAATGATATCAGCGGATTCGGACTTTCAAAACTTGCAGCTGACAGAGACTATGCATATTCCGTAACTTTTTATGATGATGTTCAGCAGGTCAAAGACCTTGTCAGAAACGGCAAAACAGATATTGCCGCAATGAACATTATTGATGCGGTTGAACTTATTCAGGAAGGCGCAGATATAAAAGTTATTGCCGTCAATAACCTTATTTCAACCTATATTATTACCAAGGGCGTTGAGGTTAAAAATCCTTCGGGACTTAAAGGAAAAACAATTTATTCTGTTGCAGGCGATGAACTTACCGAAAAATTCATAAGAGAAACCCTGAAGAATAACGATGTTGATTATGACAGCCTTGATATCCGTATGTTTTCCGATATTTCCGAACTTGTTTCTGAAATCGAAGGAAAAGACAAGTATGTTCTTATGCTTGACAGTGTCAATGCATCATCGCTTCCCGAAGATGAAGGCAGAAGAACTTCTGTTGACATGACTTATGGCTGGATCAATCAGCGTGAAAGTCTTCCTGTTCACAGCGTTGTTGTTGCAAGAACGGATTTTATCACCTCAAACCCCGGGCTTATTGATGAGTTCAGAATGTTTAATGAAGTTTCTGTGAATTTCATTTCCGGAAATGCAGAGTCGGGCGCAGTTCAGCTTTATTCCGACGGAAAACTTGAATCTGCAGAAGCAGCAATGTCGTTTATTTCATCATATTGCTCGCTCACCTATGCCGAAAAAGAAAAAATGCAGAAAGTTATCGGAGAAACAATCGAAATTCTGCTTGATAACGCTGTTTCAGCGCTGGATATTGCTTATATCGGATAATACTTATCGGTCTGTACATAGTGCAGACCGATTTTTGTATTTTATTTCAGCTTGCTGCATTAAAACATTAAAAATATAAGCGATATATTAATTTTTTGCTTGCATTTATAATAAATTTATACTATACTTATTGCATACGCCGTTGCGGTATGTAATTCGTTGAATTTTGTCGCAGCGTATCAAAAAAGAAATTTTGGAGGAAAAGACAATGGCAAAGAAAATTCTTGCAATTCTTCTCGCACTCACATTCGTATTTGCTTTTGCTGCTTGCGGCGGTAACAGCGATAACGAAACAACAGCTCCCGCAGAAACAACAACAGATCTCTTCGCAGAAGCAGAAGACACAACTGCTGCAGTTGAAGATACAACTGCTGCAATAGCAGAAGACACAACAGCTGCAATTGTTGAAGATACAACCGCTGCAGCAGAAGACACAACTGTTGCTGAAGAATCAACAACAGAAGCTGCAAACGCTATGCCCCAGAGCAAAGAAGAAATCGTTGCTGCTTTCAACACAGCAGTTAACTCCGTAAAGGCAGACGCAAAGAGCGTTAAGCGTTCATATTCAAAGATCAGCCTTAACGGCACTCCCGTTCTTCCCGGTGTTGTTGACGGCATCCTTAAGCTTCTTGGCGGTGCTGAAAACTTCCTTAATGATCAGCTTTCAAAGAACAGCAAGGGCGCAGAAACATACACAGGCGATCAGATCAAGGCTGTATATCCCGTTGAAGGCGAAAGCTATGCATCAAAGCTTACAGCTGCTGATGTCAAAGAAGCAAAGATCACAGAAAAAGACGGCAAGTGGGTTATCAGAATTTCAACTGTTGATGACGGAAAGTCAGACAGCATCAAGCACGGCGAAGGCCATGCTCCCAAGGCATTCAATGTTGTTCTTCCCGGCATTGTTAACGACAACATTCCCGGCGTAGCAACAAGCCTCGTTGGTCTTTCAACAATGAACTATCCCTCATCAACTTGCACAGTTACAGTTGATCCCGCTACAGGCAGAGCTATCACAGCTGACTACTACCTTAACTGGACAATCAACTTTGACAAAGTAGGCGTTGTTATTCCCTTCACAACAAACGACTACTTCACAATCGCATACTAAGAAAAATTCGGTGACCGTTTAATTACGGTCACCTTATTCTGTTAAAAAATAATTTTGATAAAGGTGATTTACTATGAAAAAGGAAGTTCTTGTTGAAACTTCAGCCCGTCACGTTCATGTAAGCCGTGCGGATCTCGATATCCTTTTCGGTGAAGGCTATGAACTCACACATAAGAAAGACCTCTCACAGCCCGGTCAGTTTGCTTGCGAAGAAAGAGTTGCTGTTGTAGGCGATAAGGGCAGCTTCCCCGCAGTTTCAATTCTCGGACCTGTTCGTCCTTCAACTCAGGTTGAACTCTCACTCACAGATGCACGTTCAATCGGCGTTAAGGCTCCCGTTCGTGAAAGCGGTGACATCGCAGAAAGCGGCAAGTGCAAGCTTGTTGGCCCCAAGGGTGAAGTTGAAATCGAATGCGGTGTTATTTCTGCAAAGAGACATATCCATGCAACTCCCGCTGATGCTGAAAAGTACGGCCTTGAAGACAAGCAGATTGTTTGCGTTAAGGTTGAATCAGACGGCAGAAAGCTCATCTTTGATGACGTTGTTGTCAGAGTTAACCCCAACTTTGCTCTTGCAATGCATATTGATACAGACGAATCAAATGCAGCAGGTGCAGTTCCCGGTATGATGGGTGAAATCCTTTAATTGTTAATTTGTAAAATCAAGACTTGCATAGGACGGTTGCCTGTGCAAGTCTTTTTTTATTCAGTTGCTCCGATTCCCAGACTTACCGATAATGCTCTGTCAACCCTGACCATATCGGTTTCGTCAAGAATACCCATTTTTTCTTTTAATCTCTTTTTGTCAAGAGTACGTACCTGTTCAAGAAGAACAATTGAATCTTTTGCAAGTCCGCATCCGTCGGCATTGACTCTTATGTGTGTGGGCAGACTCGTTTTGAATCTCTGGCTTGTTATTGCAGCCGCAATAACCGTTGGACTGAATTTGTTCCCCACATCGTTCTGAACAATCAGCACGGGCCTTGTGCCGCCTTGCTCCGAGCCGATAACGGGACTCAGGTCCGCATAATAAATTTCTCCCCGTTTGACGGTCATGTAATCACTCTCCGAATTTGCAATGTTTGACTTTCACCACTATTTTTGGCACTTGGCAGGCAAAATAAACGCTTATTTGAAATCGGGGAGCAAAAAATTTCAAATCGCCTGTCCTTCTGATATCATTATATTCGGATTGTTATGTGTGGTGTAAAAAAGCGGCGCAATATTTATTGCACCGCTTTTTGTTATTTCTTGATTATTCTCCATTTTTCAACAAGTTTTTCGATGTTCCATGCCGCATTTGCGGGACTTGTTGACGGCAGACAGATTGCCTTTATTCCTGTTTTTGGATAAGTATATTTGTTGTAATATTTTTCGGCTGTCTTTCCGTTGACAAAAATTCTTTCGATTTTGCTGTTCTTTATGATAACATCAAGATCATTCGCCGTCACATCTGAAATAGAGCTGTCCGAGCTTCCCGTAATTTCGCATGATGCGATAACATCCCAAAGCGCAAGATTGTTTTTGAGTATTAAATCTTTTTTCTCTTCAACCGTTTGTGGCTTGTCCGCTCCGTAAATCATGGCTAAAACCGACCAGAATCTGTTTTGCGGATGACCGTAGAAAAACATCGCTTCTCTTGACTTCACAGACGGGAATGACCCGAGAATAAGTGTGTTCGAATTTTCGCTGAAAAGGGGAGGGATAGGATGAACCGTCATTCTTTTTCAGACCCCTTGATGTATTTTTTCAGTACCTTTGAAATCGGAAGAAAAACCGCAAAGGTAACTGCGGAGTTGATGCCTGCCTTGAGAAGATTGAACGGGATAATTGCGGGTATGAGCATTCCGATAACCGTCTGAGTGCCTGCGCCCATAAAAATTCCCGTGAAAACAAGGTTGAGCGGAATCATAACAACCGTCATTGCTATTGAGCCGATAACAAGACCTGCAACAAGGCTTGCAATGGATTTCTTTTTCTTATAAATACACGATGCTGTAAGAATGAGTACGGATGAAGCGATGAAATGCATGAAAAATCCGATAATACCGCTTGATGCGCTGACTGTGATTGCCTGAATAATGCAAACGGCAAGCAGAACTGCAATGCCCGAAACAGGGCCGAGAAGCATTGAACCGATAAGCACGGGAATGTCTGCGGCATCATATTCAAGAAAAGGTGCAGCAGGTATCAGCGGAAATCTGATAACATAGAGCGACACAATCGAAAGCGCTGTGAGCATTGCCATTATGGCGGTTTTGATTACTTTTTGCTGGTTATTTTGCATTGGTTTTATCTCCCTTCGCTCGGAGATGCCGAAACAAACAAAAAAGCCCTGCAAAATGCAGGGCGAAATGCTTCTTTATCAGCATTCTCTGTCATCCGGACTATACCGTCGGTTGCGGAATTTCACCGCATCAACCGTTTTTCAACGGCTCGTGGACTTTACCACCGGTGGGGAATCTCACCCCGCCCCGAGAATTTTGTTGATTTAATTATAATACTTGCTGTGAATTTGTCAATAAAAATATAGAAAATAGTAAAATTTGAGTTTGTGTTTTATATAAATGTATGTTACAATGGTTACAATTAGAAATATTGCCCGAAAGGATGATATATATGAATTTCACACCCGTCGGAGGGGCAGGCACTCACGAAGGTTTCTGCCTTATCAAATCGGCAGAAAAAAAGCTCACCGCAAAAGGCGTGGCTTATCTTGACCTTGTTCTTGCCGATAACAGCGGTGAAATTTCCGCAAAACTCTGGGACTACAAGGAAACCCCCGATAATATTTATAAGAATTTTGATTTTGTGAAAGTCAGAGGTACTTATGTGCCTTTCAATGATACAATGCAGTTCAGGGTTGAGAGAATCCGCCGTGTTTTGCCCGAAGATAATGTTGCGATTGAAGATTATGTTCCTTCTGCATCCCTTACAGGCGAAATCATGCTTGCGGAAGTTGAGAAAATCGTTGAATCTTTCAAGGACGAAGAGCTCAAAAAGCTCGTTTTTGCAGTTATTGAAGAGAACAGAGAAAAAATTCTCTATTGGCCTGCCGCAAAGAATCTCCACCATGCGGTCAGAAGCGGTCTGCTTATGCATACTCTTTCGATTCTCCGCCTTGCTGAAAGTGTTTGCAGAATCTATAAATTCGTGAATTATGATTTGCTCTGCAGCGGAGCAATTCTTCATGATATTGCAAAAATCGAAGAGATGAATGCTTCCGTAACGGGCATTGCAAGCGAATACACAACAAAGGGCAATCTTCTGGGACATCTTGTTATGGGTGCAATAAATATCGACAGAATCGGCAGAAATCTCGGAATATCCGATGAAACCCTGACTCTTGTTGAACATATGCTTATTTCGCACCACGGTACTCCCGAATTCGGTGCGGCAAAGCTCCCGATGTTTATTGAAGCGGAGCTTCTTTCCGAGCTTGACCTTATGGATGCCCGTCTTTATGAAATGCGTCAGGCAGTTGAAGGCGTTGAAGAAGGCGGCTTCACCCCCAGACAGTGGGCACTTGATAACAGAAATCTCTATAACCACGGCAGAGCTTATAACGGCGAAACAGAATTGATATAACAGGAGGAATATGCATGAGAAACCATGAAGTAACAAAGGTTCAGCCTTTGCTTAATGAAGACGGAAGCCTCAGAGAACCCGGTTGGTCAAAACAGCTTTATCAGGTTTATGACCGCAATGCAATCAAAGCTCCGAAGTTCAGAATCAAGGAATGGGATTACTATCTTGTTATTTCCGAAAAGAACAATTTCGGCGTTGCATTCACAATTTCCGATGATGGATATATCGGTCTGCAGTCTGCAACCCTTCTTGATTTTTCAAAACCCTGGGAACATACGGAAACAATTCTCAATGCACTTCCCATGGGTAAATTCAAGCTTCCTTCAACAAGTGCAAAGGGTGATACAGTTTATCACGACAAGCGTCTTGATATGGAGTTTCAGGTTACCGAAGGCAAGCGCAGAATAGTCTGTAACTTCAAGAAGTTCTGTGACGGCAAAGATTTTTACTGCGATATTACTCTTGAACAGCCTGATATGGACACAATGGTTATCGCAACTCCCTGGAAAGAAAAGAAAACCGCTTTCTATTATAACCAGAAAATCAACTGCATGAGAGCAAGCGGTAAAGCTGTTTTTGACGGCAAGGAATATGTTTTTGACCCTGCAACCGACTTCGGCACTCTTGACTGGGGCAGAGGTGTGTGGACTTATGATAACACATGGTATTGGGGCTCGGGTAATATGGATATCGACGGTCATGCATTCGGCTTCAATATCGGCTACGGCTTCGGTGACACAACAGCCGCAAGCGAAAACATGCTTTTCTATGACGGAAAATGCCACAAACTTGACGATGTAACATTCAATATTCCCGAAAGCGGTTATACAGATCCGTGGACATTCACTTCGAGCGACGGAAGATTTGAAATGGAATTTGTTCCCATCATTGACCGTGCCGCAAAGATAGATATCAAGGTTATCATTACTGACCAGCATCAGGTGTTCGGCAGAATGAGCGGCAAGGCAATTCTCGATGACGGAACGGTTATTGAAGTTAAAGATTGCCTTTGCTTTGCAGAAGATGTTCACAATAAATATTAATCGGAGATAGAAATGGATTGGACAGAAATTAAAATAACAGTCAACGCTGATGAAGTTGACAAAGCAGGGGATATAGCCTCCATGGTTGTTCCCTACGGAATTTATATTGAAGACTACCGAACCCTTGAGCAGGAAGCGTGGGAAATTGCAAGAATCGATCTTATAGACGAAGATCTGCTTGCAAAAGACAGGAGCAAAGGTATTGTTCATGTCTATATTTCACCCGAAGAAAATCCTGCCGAAGCGGTTTCGTTCCTTAAAGAAAGATATATTGCAGAGGGTATCAATTGCGAAATCGATGAAGTTCTCTGCAAGAATGCCGATTGGGAGAATAACTGGAAAAAATATTTCAAGCCCATGCCCGTCGGCGAAAGACTTCTTATCCGCCCCATCTGGGAAGATGAATATGAAGCAGGCAACAGAGCTGTTCTTCATCTTGAACCCGGTCTTGCATTCGGCTCGGGAACTCATGACACAACCCGTCTTTGCCTTGAAACGCTTGAAAAATATGCTTATCCCGGCAAAACAGTTCTTGATGTGGGATGCGGAAGCGGTATTCTTTCCGTTGCGTCTCTTCTTCTCGGTGCAGACAGCGCGGTTGGTGTTGATATCGATGCTCTCGCAGTTAAAACTGCAAAGGAAAACGGTGTAACAAACGGCTTTGACGAACCGAAGTTCACCGTGCTCAAAGGTTCAACAACCGATAAAGTAACAGGCAAATTTGATATCATTGCCGCAAATATTGTTGCGGATATAATCATCGGTCTATGCAAGAATGTCAAAGATTTCATGAATCCCGGTGCGATTTTTATCACTTCGGGTATCATCGTTCCCAGAGAAGAAGATGTTCTTGCGGCATTTGCCGAAAACGGTCTTGAAGTTATCGCCCGTCACGAAAGCGGCGGTTGGCTCTGCTTTGAAGCAAAGGCGGCGGAATGATGAATATTCAGGAAGAATTGAAGGCATTTCTCCTTGAAAAAGGAGTTGCCGATGTCGGATTTTTCAAACTTGATGACGGCGAAGAAACCTTTCCTTACGGTGTCAGCATAGTTGCCCGTCTGTCGGAAGGAATTATCGATGAAATCGAAGATGAGCCTACTCATACATATTTCAATCATTATCGCAATGTGAATGCATTTATCGATTCCATGCTTCTTCAGGCAGGAATGTTTCTGCAGAGAAAAGGCTATAAATATATAACCGTTGCCGCTTCGCAGAGCATTAACAAGGATGGCTGGAATTACATGGCAAGATTTTCTCACAAAAAGGGAGCTTGCCTTGCAGGTCTTGGTTCGATCGGAAGAAATTCTCTTTTTCTTCATAATGAATACGGAAGTTATGTCCGTCTCGGAACACTTTTCACGGACTGTCCGTTTGATTGCAATAACACTCTTGCCGAAAGTATCTGCACGGGATGCGATATATGTGTCAAGGCTTGCCCTGCCAAAGCAATAAAAGGCGGCGATTGGACACCTGACACTCCCCGTGAGGAGATTTTTGACCCCGAAAAATGCAGTCAGTATATGAAAAAACAGTTTCAGCATATCGGCAGAGGTTCGGTCTGCGGAATATGTATGAAAGTCTGCCCCAAAAACAAACCGAAAGAGTGATAATATGAAAACATTCAGGATTGAGCTGACAAACGAAAAAGCAAATCTTACAGTTTATCTTCCCGATGCATCTCCCGAAATGCCCCGCATGAAAATCAGACCGGGTATGCTCGTTATTCCCGGCGGAGCTTACCGTGTATGCTCTGACCGTGAGGCAGAACCCATAGCACTTGCTTTTCTTGCCAAAGGATATGCAGCTTTTGTGCTTCGGTATTCGGTTGATTCGGGTAATGACGGCTATGATTTCTCAATGCCTATGGCTGATGTCAATGAAGCGATGAAAATCATTCATGAGAATGCCGAGGAATGGGGCGTTGATAAGGAAAAGATTGCTTCAATCGGTTTTTCGGCAGGCGGTCATCTTTGCGCCGCGCTTGCAACAATGGGAGATATCCGTCCCGATGCAAGTTTGCTGATTTATCCTTGTATTCTTGAATCAATCAGCCCGATTCTTGCTTTTCCCGTTCCTTCGCTTGATAAGGAAGTGGATGAAAAAACTCCTGCAACCATTATCATCTCTTCCCGTGAAGACACCTGTGTGCCGATTGTGAATTCTCTTGCATATGCAGTTGCGCTTGAAAAGGCAAACATTCCTTTTGAAATGCATATCTATGAAAAAGGATATCACGGATTCTCTCTCGCAGACCAGACGGTTTATTCAAAGGCAGAGGAAGAATACAATGCGCATCTCAAGGGTTGGTTTGAGCTTTGCGCAACATGGCTTTATAAAAGATTTGAACTTTAAAAAAATAACCGCAAGGCTGATTTCAGCTTTGCGGTTTTCTCTTTTATTCTGTTATTGCACCGTGATTCACGGGGGTTGTCACAAACACATTCGGGCAGATTTTTTTCAGTTCATCTGCGCATTTTTCTGCATTTTCTTTGCTTTCAAAAAGAGCAAAAACAGTAGGACCGCTTCCGCTCATCTGGCAGAGAGAGCATTCGTGTTTTCTCATTATTTCTTTGAATTCAACTCTTTCCGCAACTTCGATAACCTGCTCAAAAACATTGCCTGCATATTTGCAGATGCCCTCAAAATCGCCATTTTCGCAGGCGTCAAGCATTCTCATGCTGTCGGGTCTGTAGAGATAAGTGCTGTCAGCTGCTGCATAAGCTTCCGCTGTTGAAACACCTGCTTCGGGTTTTGCAAGAACAATGAAACAATCCTTCAAAGGTTCCAGAGGAGAAAGAATACCGCCCGTATTCTGCGAAAGGCAGGTTCCGCCTTTGATGCAGAAAGGAACGTCGCTTCCCACGAGAAGTCCCGTTTTGCAAAGCTCAAATTCACTTAAGTTTGTTTCATAAAGCTTATCGAGTGCAACCATAACTG
>JAZRJH010000037.1:0-9140 GCA_045645685.1 Acutalibacteraceae bacterium | reverse complement strand
AATCGTTTGTATCCTGCAAAAAATCAAAAATACCCGACGGAATTATCATTGCAGCAGGTGAATTATCGATAATAACCACCATACTCCCCTCAAGCACACTTGCCGCGGCAGCATCGGGTCTTTCGGTGTATCTTACTTTCGGAAAAGGATTAAACCATTGCTTTTGCACAAGGCAATCAATAAGGCTCTGATGGCTCATCGTGAGCGAATTGATTGAAACCGAATCAATCTTTTTTTGCAATGCTTTGAGCATTTTGGGATTAACTCTGTCCTTCATATAGCAAATGCAAACGTCGGTTTTTGATTTTTTACCAACTGAATGAATTTCCATAGTCAAGGCTGTATCTCTTATTCTTCGGCGGATAAGCGCAGTGTTAAAAACAAGTGTTTCAACAAATCCGTCATGCGGACCGCGCAAAACTCTGTCGTTTTCAGGTTCTGCAACGGAGCGTGCAGGATAAGTTCTTGCATCAATGATTATTGCATCGCAAAACCCCTCAACAATCATTCCGATTCCGCCCGAAAGCACCGATTTTGTGAAATCGTTTACTTTCGACACAACGTCAGTTTCAACGTAAGGTATAAATGTGTTTGCGAATTCCCTTGTATTTTCGCATTTTTTTATTGTTTTTTCATCGGCTTTCATAAAATATGCCATCGTTTTTGCCATTGTTTCATCTTTACAAAAACCGTCGATAAAATAAAGCTTTGCGTTGCGTTTATCAATTTTTATATCTCTGCCAACAACGTCAAAACTGTCTTTCACTCTCAATTCTTCATCAAGAAGCGCCGTATTTAACAAATAATGTTCCGAAAAAATCTTTTCTATTTTCACCATCTCCGCTGTAACAAACTGCTTTCACAGTTTATTATTTGCGGATAATTTATCTGTATTCATTATAAAGATTTACAATCGCATTCCACGTCAGCGGACCTACCGCACCCGTTTGCGGCAAACCTGCAATTTTTTGAACCGCAATCACCGCCGCTTTTGTTGCATTGCCGTAAACTCCGTCAACCGTTATAAGGGGCACAGCTTTATTGCTTTGTGCAATCACGCGTAAAAAAGTCTGAAGCTGGGTCACAACGTTACCGCTCGCACCCGTTGTCACGGTATAACCCGGATAAAGAAGCGATGAATATGAGCGGTATTCATCAGGCAACGAATTAAGTATGCTGTAGTAAACGTCCTGCAAAGCATACCAAGTGCCTCTGCCCACTATTCCGTCAACTGTCAGACCGTATTCCCGCTGAAACGCTTTAACTGCGTTTTCCGTTGCAGGTCCGAAAATTCCGTCAACCTTAATCTGCGGTAATCTGTCATTGAAAAAGCCGATAAAATTAAGATAATACTGAATCGAGCGTACGTCTGTGCCTCTGCTTCCTCTTTTAAGCACCTCGCTGAATATTCTTTCAACTTCGCTGATTGTTATACCCTCGGAATAAAGCTCCGAAACTTTTTTCACAGCGTTATAAATCCGCTTTATCTGATACCACGTTGCCTTGCCCACTATTCCGTCTTCTGCAAGGTTAAAAATTTTCTGAAACTGCAAAACCGCTGCTCTTGTTGAAGCATCAAAAATTCCGTTGGTATCGGGAATTGATGGGATTGACGGATAATTTCTGCGGATTCTGTTGAGCTGACGCTGAATTGTACGCACGTCTTCACCGTTTGAGCCAAGCCTGAGAAGTGTACCCGGATAACTTTCGGAAACGTTTCGCACCGGTGCATTTCTGACAATGTTTATATCGTTGCCATAGTAATTCTGCAATATCTGATAAGGTGTTTTGCCTTGATTTGCAAGTGTTACTGTGCCCCATTGAGAAAGCCCTCGGCAGGTTACACTTTTACCATCGCAATACTCGGTAAAATAGGGCTGAATCTGATTTCCTTTTGTTACGTAATCGTTGAAAAGTTCATCAACAATTCTTGAAACGTTGCTGTAAATATCTCTGCCGTCAATATACGCCTGGTCATATGAGGTTGAGTTGGTGATATCAAAATTATATCCTCTGCTTCGGTAATACTCCGAAAAAATTCTGTTAAGAGCAAATGAAACCTGTGCATATATGTTGGCTCTTATTGCATTTTCGGGCCACGACGGATAAATTTCGCTTGATGCAACGTTTTTTATATAATCCGTAAACGGAACCCGAACATTTCTTGCATTTGAACTCGGAGTGCCGAGATGCACGGTTATATATTCGGGAATAATCGGTGTTACCGCCATTTCAATTACCCCGCCTTCCAAGTGTTACGCTTGACGTTTCATCAACCGCAATCGGGTCGGGCTCGGGCAATCCGTCAGCTTTTGCAAGCATTCTGACAGGCTGAATAGACTCCACGCCCGAAAAAACGGGAACGTTAGTGAAAACTGCTCTCACGTAATTCGGATGTTCAACGTAAACGGAATAAACCGCATAGGGCAATCTCTGATTATCGCCGTTTTGAGGCGACTGTGAAAGCGACCTCGGCGGTGCGGGAAGGCTTATAGTGTCACTTTGTCCGTTTACATCGGTCAAACCATCAAACAAAGCAACGTTTCCGCTCGGCAATTCAAGAAAAACCATCACCTTCGCACTGCCTACCCCGAACGCTCTGTCTGACGCAAAGGCTTCCACTCTCAAAGTACCTCTTTCTGTGTTCGTGTTTAGAAAGTCATTGATTTCGTTGCATTTAGCTTTCTGCTCTGCAGATGCGTCCGCACCGATTCTTGAACAGTTTTCTTTAAGAACTGCAACTATATCAACAGATTTATCTGATACAACGGGCGATGTTTCTTCAACGGGCAACTGAACCTGAGCAGGCACCGCAATCTCGGCCTTTTCATTATCTGCATCTGTTTCGGGCAATGGGTCGCGTCTGTCTCTTTCATATGTTTGGCTGTTTTCGAGCGCATCTTTCATCGCCTTTTCTCTTTTATCATTTGAATCTGCGATTGAACTCGGATAGCCCGACATATTGTTTCGTCGGCTGAATTCAAGCATTTCTGCCTTATATTTATCCATCATTTTTTCCATTTCTGTTTTATCCATAGCAAAACCTCCAATCAATCTGCTAATTACAATATATTAATCAACTGAAGATTTCGTGACAAAAAACAGAAAAGGGACTGTCTTTCGACAGTCCCTTTAAAATTTTAATCAAGGATTATTCTTCATCCTTCTTTTTACGGTTAACAATAACATATGCTGCTGCAGCTGCACCTGAAATTGCTGCGAATGCTGCAATACCTGCTGCTGAACCGGTGTCGGGGATAAGAATGTCTGATTCACTTGCCCACTGTGCTTCGAATACGAGGTCTGAATCGCCCATCTTTTCGGGGATTTCGGGTGTCCAGCCTGCGAACTCTGCGCCATCCTTTGCGGGATCTGCGGGAACGGGAATCTTTGTACCCTTAACAACCTTATATGTCTTGTAAACGTTGCCGTCAACCATATAAGTTACGGTGTGAGTGTTCTTAACGATTTCTGAAACGCCGATGATTGTAATGATACCGCCAACGATTACTGCGCCGGTGATAATAGCGGAGTTGATACCGATTGCTGTACCGATTACTGCGCCTGAAATAACTGTTCCGCCAACAACGATTGTTACGAGAGTTTTATCGATTTCCCACTGTGCTTCGAATACGAGGTTTTCAGCAGGCATTGTTGCGGGAACTTCAGGTTCCCAGCCTACGAATACGTAACCGAACTTTGAAGGTGCGGGAGGAACGGGAATGGGATCGCCTTCTTCAAGAACGCTCATAGCGTGAGTTACGCCATCAACAACGAACTTAGCAGTAAACTGTTCGCCCTCTACGGGAGCCTTTGTCCACTGTGCGGTATAAGTTACATCCTTAGCGGGCATTGTTGCTGCAACGGGGTTGCCGTTAGCATCTCTCCAGCCTGCGAAGAGGTAGCCTTCCTTAGTGGGAGCTGTTTCGGGAACAGGAATTTCTGCACCGAACATTACAGTGTATTCATCATATGTTGCGCCGTCTGCAACGTATGTTGCCTTGTATGACTTAACATAATCGATTACTGCATAAGCCTTGATATCTTCGGTACCCATCTTTTCGGGAAGAGGATTGCCGTTTTCATCACCCCAACCCTTGAAGACTATGCCTTCAGCTACGGGTTCGGGATGAACCATTGTTTCGCCTTCTTCGAATGACTTGGTATCGAATACTTCGCCGTCTTTAGCGAGATAGTAAGTTACTGTGTGCTTGGGAGTTGCTTCTTCTTCCCAAGTTGCGGTGATTGTGAGGTCTTCTGCGGGCATTGTGTCGGGGATTTCCTTATCCCAACCCTTGAAGATATAGCCTTCTCTTACGGGATCGGCAACATCTGCAATAGCTTCGCCTTCTGCAAGTTCCTTAACAATCTTATCTTTACCGTCTACCTTACCGCCGGCTGCATCGATTGTAAGAGTATAAGTTACAACTTCTGCTTCCCATTCAGCGGTAACGGTGATATCCTCTGCGGGCATCTTGCCGTCTGAGGGAAGACCCTTCCAGCCCTTGAAGATGAAGCCATCTCTTTCGGGATCCGCGGGAACTTCGATTTCTGAACCGTATTCGCCTGTTACATCCTTTGTTGTTGAATCATCAGCGAATTTACCGCCGTTTGCATCGAATGTAACTGTGATTTCTTTGATTTCCCACTTAGCTGTGAGATCGATTTCTTCATCAGCCATTGTTGTGGGAATTGTTACGATTTCGCCGTTTGCATTTTCCCAACCAACAAAATCATAACCTTCTCTTGTGGGTTCAAGAGGAACGATACCTGAAAGAGGTGTTCCGTAGGGAACGTCGCTTTCAGTGAAGATTGATGACTCATCTGCAAACTCGCCTTCGCCTGCGTTAAGAGTGATATCGTGCTTGTTTACAGACCAATCTGCAAATACTTCGATATCTTCAGCATTCATAAGGCCGTCTGCGGGCATTCCTGTCCAACCGTTGAAGGTGTAGCCTTCTTTGTTTTCAAGAACATATTCTGCGATGGGTTCGTCTTCTTCATACTGCTCAGTCTTAAGAAGATTTGAGCCGTCGTAATATTTAATGGTATAGGTTTCGGGGATGATTTCTTCCCATGATGCTTCAACTCTTGTATCTTCATCGGGAATTTCTGTTACGGGGTTACCTTCTGCATCAACCCAACCTGCAAAGATGAAGCCGTCTTTTTCAGGATCGCCGTTTGCGGGAGCGGGAAGAGGATCGCCTGCTTCACCGGCATCTTTTACGATGTCGTATATTTCACCGTCAACAACAAATGTGATGTCAAAGAGTTCTGACCATGTAGCTGTAAGTGAAACGTCTTTTGCAGGCATTGTTGCGGGAAGAGTTGCATCTGAGGGAATATCGCCTGTGCATGAGTATTCAACGTTATACTTATTGGGATCAGCGGGGATTTCTTCGCAGATTGCTTCAAATTCAACTTCGTCTGCGGGCATTGATGATGCGTTGCCGTTTTCATCAACCCAACCTGCAAACTTGAAGCCTTCTCTTGTGGGTTCACCGGGTGTTACAACGGTCTGGCCTTCTTCAAAGCTGTTTGTGTAGCTGCTTGTGCCGTCGCCGAATGTACCTTCTGCTGCATCAAGTGAAAGTTCATACTTGGTGGGAAGAACTTCGTCCTTTGTCCAGCTACCGGTAATTGTTACGTCACCTTCGGGCATTACAAAGCTTTCTGTGAGCTTGCCGTTATAATACCAACCTTCGAATGTGTAACCCTCTGATGTGGGAACGTCTGCAACTGTTACTGTTGTACCAACTGCAACGTCTGTAAGAGTTGCGGGAAGAGTTGCATCTGAGGGAATATCGCCTGTCCATGAGTATTCAACGTTATACTTATTGGGATCAGCGGGGATTTCTTCCCAGATTGCTTCAAATTCAACTTCGTCTGCGGGCATTGTGAACTGTGCACCTGCTGAATAGGTTGCACCGTCATATTCCCAACCGCCGAATGTGTAGCCGTCTCTTGAAAGAGCGGGAAGAGTGATTACTGTACCAACTGTTGCACTCTTTGTTGCGCTGTCGGGAACTTCTACGTCTGAAGCGCCTGTATCATAAGTGATATCGTAGTTGATTGCTGTGTATGAACCGATAACTGTTACGCTGCCGTCGGGCATTGTGAATTCTGCGCCTTCTGCATAAACAGTACCGTTGTATTCCCAACCGTTGAAGGTATAACCGTCAATAGCTGTTGCATCTGCAAGGTCAACCTTTGAGTTGTAGTTAAGACCTGTTACTGATGCGGGAATTTCTGCACCTGAAGGTGCTGTTGAATAGCTGTATGAAAGTGTGTACTCATTTGTTGTGAGAGTAGCATCAAATGTCATATCGCCGGGGCCCATAACTGTGTTGGTGGGGATATACCAGCCGCTGAATGTTTCACCTGTTGCGGGTGTGTATTCGGGAGCTGAAATCTTTTCGCCAAACTTATAGGGAACCTTTGCATATTCTTCACCGTTGATGTTGAAGATTGCGTAGTAGGTTTCTTCTTCCCACTGTGCAACGTATGCATCGTCGGTTGTGAATGTTGCGCCTTCAACTGACTTGTGCCAGCCTGTGAACTTATAACCTGTTCTTACGGGCTCTTCGGGAACAACGATTGCTTCACCGTAAGTGCCTGTGATAACCATGCTACCTGTGTTGTTTGAGAATTTACCGCCGTTTGCCAAGAAAGTAACTTCCACTTCTGCAAGCTTGCAATATACTGTAAGAACGTTATCTTCACCAAGAGTTACGGTCATTGATGTAACAGTTGTTCTGCTTTCATCAAGAACGTTGCTTACTGATGTGATAAGTGATTCAAATGTATATACGTGATCTGCAG
This sequence comes from Acutalibacteraceae bacterium, assembly GCA_045645685.1. Lineage (GTDB taxonomy): Bacteria > Bacillota > Clostridia > Oscillospirales > Acutalibacteraceae > CAG-177. The sequence continues at coordinate 2,318 of JAZRJH010000037.1, read as the reverse complement.
TTGATGTTTCGCCCTGCTTAACAATTTCAACTGTTTCACCGTTCTTTGCTGTGTTTGTTACAACAGTTTCGGTGATTTCTGAATTGTCTGCGGGATTGATTGTTACAACATTAATTGTATATTCTACTGAACCGCTGGGATCGGGAATCCACTGTGCAACGAAGGTCATATCTTTGTCGATCATCTTATCGGGTGTGGGATTCCAACCGTCAAAGAGGTAGCCTTCCTTGGTGGGATCTGCAGGAGCAGTGATGTCTGCACCGTATTCAACGCCATCAACAATATATGTTGATGTGCCGTCGTTGAACTGACCGCCTGCTGCATCAAATACTGCCTTATGAGTATTTGTGTTCCAGATAGCTATAAGCTCAAGGTTTTCTGCAGGCATTGTTGCGGGGAATTCGATGGGTGTTTCGGGAGCTGATGTTTTTGCCCAACCGCCGAATGTGTAGCCTTCCTTGATGGGATCTGCGGGCTTTTCAACGGGTGCGCCGTAATCAACGTCAAGAAGAGGATCGATTTCGGGTTCGCCGCCGTTTGTATCAAAGTTGATGCTGTATCTGAATGTTGAACGTACAGCCTTGATTGTCATATTTTCTGCGGGCATTGTTGCAGGAACTTCCTGATCCCATTCATATGAGCAACCGGGTTCAACGGGAAGTGCGGGAGCTGTTACGGGTTCGCCGTAAAAATCTGTTACAACTTCGATAAGTGAACCATCGTGGTTTTCAAATCTGATTGAATAAGTGTTCTTTGTCCAAATTGCGCCGATTGTTATATCTTCAGCAGGCATTGTTGTGGGAATGGGAGCATTCCAACCTGCGAAGGTGTAACCTTCCTTAACGGGAGTGGGGATTATTGTTGTGACGGGTGTGTTGTAATCACCTACGATGGGATCGATTACTGTATCACCTGTATTTACGAATGTGATTGTTGTTTCGTTGATTTCGTATACAGCGTTGAATTCCTTGCCCTTTTCATCCATAACGCCTACTTCGGGATCCCACATTTTGAATGTGTAGCCTTCCTTTGCAGGAGCTTCGGGAGCATCGATTTCTTCACCGTAGATTGTGGGAACTGACTTGTAAAGTTCGCCGTCAACATAGAAATCTGCGTTATATACGTTTGCTGAATCTTCTGCGTAAAGAACTGTGTCACCCTTTACTTCGTAGGGGAATGTAACAACGCTCTTTGCACCGTTTTCATCTAAAACATACCATGAATTTTCTGTACTGTAGCCTTCGGGAACATCTTCTGCGAATACCTTATCGCCGTAGTATGCAGGATATTCAGCAAGTGTTTCGCTGCCGTCTGCAAATGTTACAGTGTATTCAACATTATCATACTGAGCAACGAAAGTGATGTCCTCTGTTACTGTTGCGGGGATATCTTCACTCCAACCGGTAAATACTTTGCCGGGATAAACAGGAGCTTCGTTGAAATCTTCGGGTGTTTCGCCGTATTCATATACGAATGAAACTGTTCTTGCATCGTTTGATTCAAAACGTCCGCCCTGAGTTGCATCGAAGACGTATGTATATTCGATTGCTTTGAACTCGGGATAGAGGTCTACGTTTTCTGCGGGCATTGTTGTGGGAGGAGTCTGACCGTCTGCTGTTTTCCAGCCTACGAATGTGTAACCTTCCTTAACGATTGCGCCGCCGGGGAACTCTGCGGTATCGAATGCAGGAACTTCAGCACCGTAGTTTACGTTGTTGTGTGCCTGAACCTGAGGAACTTCTGATCTGTCTGTGTAATGATAGTTTACTGTATATTTATTTCTTGCATAGTAAGCATTAAGCACTGAGGATTTATCGCCCTTAACGATGATTTTGTCATCGCTCTTTGCAAGGTCGAGAGTAAAGCCGTCTACGGGAGTCTTGAGGAGTTCGGCTTCCGTACCGGTTTCAGCAGGAACCTGCTGTGTGTAATCGGGAGTTGATGCATAGCTGCCGTCAGGAAGCATATAGAATACCTGGTAGGTATAGTAGTTATCGCTTGCCTGGCTGGGAGTCCATACAGCATAGAGAGTTTTCTCTTCATAGTCAAAGTTGTATGAAGCGAGCTCTGCAGGTGAAAGTGTGAGTTCTTCTACCTGAGCTGCTGAAAGAACGTTACCCTGAGCTTCTGCCTGAGCATCACTTACACCGAGAGCTTCTTTAATCTCTGCAGTGAAAGCTTTGTTTGCGGGAACAGGAATTTCTGACCAGCCGATGTGAATATAGTCAGCCATTGAAGGAGTTACCGCTCCGAGCTCTGTTACCTTATCACCGATGATACCTGATACGGTACGTGTTGTTCCGTATGAGCTGCCTGCG
>JAZRJH010000036.1:0-7800 GCA_045645685.1 Acutalibacteraceae bacterium | reverse complement strand
AATGATTAGTATCAAACAAAAAGAGTTGAAGCAACTCAAAAGTGGTGAAATTTCACAGAAAGATTTTGCACAGAAATTGATTGACACCTATACTGTCAAATCCATCGCAGAAGCATTCGCTGAACTTTTAGCAACGGCTGATAATGTTGTTCCTGTTGCAAAGATTCCTATTACAGATGAAATGTTGAAGGAACACTTTAGAATCATCGGAGAAAGTGGAAGAGGAAGGAAGCGTAAAGACAGTAAAAAGTAGGCTTTATTGTGACCTTGTAGGGCAGGGTTTATAGTAAGTGCTTTATATAAATAGATTTATGGTCAGGGGTTCGACCCCCCTATGCTCCACCATGAAATCCGTAATCATTATGATTGCGGATTTTTTCTTGTGTGTTATTTTGTTGAAAAGGCAACAAAATTGTGTTATAATTAATAAAATTGTTTATGTAATATCTTTTGAGGTGATAACATGAGCATCGAATGGGCTCTTGACAAACTATTAGGATTGTTTTGGGCTATTATTAAGAAGTTCAAAAGGGAATATTGTTGGGAGCCGAAATCCTCAATGCGTAGTAGTGGTTTGGTGAAAAATATTTCGACATATCCTAAAACCTTTGCACTTGTAGACGGTGATATTCAACTAAACGAAATGATAGAAGGAGCAGACGCTTTTTTACAAGCGCTCCGCACCTATATTCTGACAGAGCGTCATAAGTACCCAATTTACGGAGATACCTATGGTATTGAAGAAGCCACAAGTATTTTTGAAGTAAAGGATGTAGTAGAGTTTCAACGCCAATGTAATAATATTGCCCTGCAAATTATGGACTACTTCAGTGATTGGATCGTTGAGATTTACAGAATACAGCGAAAGCGGGATGTTTTAATCATTGAAATTAAGGTGTCTGGAAAAGCGGAAACGCTGTTGTGCAAGGTAAAGAAACTAAAGTCAATTTCTATATAGATGGGAGTAGTTTTTTATGAGTGATAATTTCAAATTAGATTTTAACAATTTGGATGCGATGGCAAACTTTCGCAATCCTCTTGAAGATATGGTTAAAGAGGCACAGCGGAAACAAATGCAACAGATAGAAGCCGTTGAAGCAGCACATCGCGAAAAGGAAAAGGAAGCCCAACGAAAACACGACGAAATTTTAGAGGCTATCCGCAACTCTTCCAGTAATATCAATATTGGGGGTAATGCAACAGGTATTCAAATTCAGCAGAACTCTTCTAATTCGTCACAGAATATGACAATTCAAACAGGATTTGATTATGAGCAAATTGCTAAAGCTCTCAAGGATATTCAAAGCTATACTGAATTGCCACAGTTCAACAGTGCCTATGGCGAAAATGCATATCATGTAAAAGCCCTTATTGACGAAACTCTTTCGGCTGTGCAGGAAAAGCAGGAGCCGGGCTTAATAAAAAAATCGTTACAGTTGTTGAAAGACTTAACTATTGGCGCAGGTGGAAGTCTTATTGCATCGGGTATTTTGGCCTTATTGGGCAGTTTGCCTTTGTGATACGGATTTTGGTGGGAAGTTTTGCGTATTGAATTGTCCTATGGTCTGATTTCAGAGTGGGTATTTTTATATCTGTCTTTATTGAAATGATTATGTGTTTATGATATAATTTATTTGTAGACAGTATTTTTTGAGAGGTGCTTTTGAAAATGAATGCTGATAAGTCCTACGAGAAATATAAACAATACCGCCAGAATAAATACAGATATGAACAAGAACAAATTATCTTTCCTATTGCAGTCGTTTTAATTGTAGTTACATTCATCTGTCTATGGAAGTATATTGTAGCCGCTACTGCTATCGCTTGTGCTATTGCTGTTATTTGTTTATTTATATACTTATATTTGAAAAAGCAGTTAATCGGGCAAACGATAGTTCTTACCAAGGAACAGGCGATTGACGGTGTTAATGCTACAGTAAATGTTTCATACAAAGACAGTTGCACCACAGTATGCTTGGACATTCCTGCGAATGTGAAAGGTGGAGAAAAATTCGTCATAAAAAATGTGCTCTTTAAGGATGCTAACGGTAAGAGTGTTCACAAAAATGTTCGTTTGATTGTAAAAATATCTTAACTATTATATAACATTTTGGTTTCTAAAATGAAAATTTGCCGAGCAGAGTAAAAATCACACTCTGCTCGGCTTTTCTATTATGCCACCTTATCCAATCCTACCATAAACTGCTCAAAGTCAATATTAAACTCGACTTTCAGCTTATATCCTCTGAAAACATCAACCCGTTTTATCAGGCAGTTCACAATCATTTTCTTCTTTTCAAAGCTTGCTTCATCATAAAGCTCTGCCCAAGAAATGAGTTCATCAAAGCTGTCGGATAAGTTTTTGAGTACGCTCTCGCCATCAGCAACATCCTTTTCAGCTTCGGTTATTAAAGCCAAAAGCCGACTACATTCTTTTTCAGATTCTGTAATCAGCTCCGAAAGTGTATCAGCCGAAAAAGAGCTTTCTCCCTTGATGGTCTTGATTACCTCAGATTTCAGTATGGTGAGATTTTCAAACTCTTTGCTGTAATCCGCTTTTAACATTAAGAGTCTTGCTTTTCTCACTTCGAGCTCATCAGCATAGCGAATCTTGATTACATCTGATTTTGATACACCTTTCATCTTCCTGAAAATATCACGGACAATCTCGTCAATCAAATCATCAAGAATGTGCAGAGTGTAACCCGACTGACCGTTACATTCAGTTTGCTTTCTGCTTTTGCCGTAGCATGCATATCTGATTCGCTTGGTTGTATCAACAGTTCCGTCTTTTCTTTTACGGTATCTTCCGCTTGTTGTAAGATTTAGCCTTGAGCCGCAATGCCCGCAGTAAACCTTGCCGGAGATAAGGGATTTGCCTTTAGTGTTAAGTGGTACTGTGGAATTCTCATTCTTCCTGTCCGAACGTTCTTGCATTATCATCCTTACTCTTTCAAACTGTTCAGGCGGAATTATCTGAAGTTCGGGTATAACCTCAGAACGGGCATCACCACTGCGAAGTACACCTGTGTAGGTTAGATTACAGAGAATTCCTCTGATTGTAGCCTCGTGCCACATTTTACCTGTTCTCGCTCTATAGCCGTTGTTATTCAGCCATGTTGTAATTCTGTGTGCACCGTAACCCTCTTGCGTGTACTTATCAAAGATAATCTTAACAACAATAGCCTCATCGGGATTAACTTTCAAATCATAAAGCTCGTGTTTCCTTTTGTTGAATCTGCCGCTTTTTACAAGGTCGTATCCAAAGGCGGCAACGCCGCCCTTGAAATGACCTGACTCAACTAACTGACCAAGACTTGTTTTTGTTCGTACTGATGTTTTCTCACTTTCGCCGTCAGCCTGCCAAAAACGAATATAGTTCAGGAGCTTATCAATGTGATTATCAAATCTCTGTTCACCCTCCTGAGTGCTCCAAACCTCAATTCCGTTTTTAACAAACCACTCAACAACGAAAGGTGTTTCATCTGCTATTCTGCCGATACGGTCAAACATAAAAACAAGCAGAATATCGAACTTTTTCTTTCTCGCAAGGTCTTTTATGATTTGAATTTTGTCACGGTTCTCAGCTCGAACCTTATGACCTGAAACACCATCCTCCTGTTCTTCGTGAACAATATCCCAACCCATTTCACTTGCAAATTTGTGGCAAGCCTTTCTCTGCATCGGGATATCTGCTTCATTGTTGCTGTCATAATCAACTTGTTTGCCCGTTGAAACTCTGTAAAGACAGCACACTCGTTTTGACATTAAACCGCCTCCTTGATATTTTTCTTTAGTTTAATATCAGGGGCGTCACTTTGTCGAATGTGCGAATCACCGAGTAATATTTCTTTTATTCGAGAAAAGATTTCTTTGTTAGGTTTTTCTGCAAACAGTGCTATTACTTCATATCCTTTTACACTGTATCTGTATTCAGCTCGTTGGTCAGCTTCAAACAAACGCCAAAACTCTTTTAATCGCTCTATTTCATTTTTAATTAACTCTATAATTCTGATAGTATACACCTCCTTGTTTTAATTATTGTGTGGTACAGATCGTATTTCCTTGAACATATTGTTTTCAATCATTTGCAATTCGTCGCAGGCTTTCTGTATTTCTTTTGGATTCATATAACCGCCTGTACGTGCATTTAACAGTATTCGATTAAGTTTATATCCAACCTCACGAAGATCTTTTATATGCGTGTCATAATCAATTTCGGGAGTTGGTTTTAGTTTACAACGAAGAATAAGGTAACGAATTATATCAGATTTGCTTAAGCCTGTTTCTTTGCTTAATCTGCAAAGCTCATTGTTTTCTTCTTCATTGAAATACACATTAATTCCATTGTTTCTTTTTCTCACTTTTTTACCTCCTTTTATTTTTTGAAAAAAGTATTTGAATTTTTATTGGTTATCATTTTATGTGTGGGGTGTTAGGGGTTAAAACCCTTAACAAGCGGATTTGTGCATACACGTCCAATGCTTGTTGAGACTGATGCCATGGCATAAAAGTCGAAACAAGCTCATTTGACCGTTCACATCCAATGCTTGTTAAGACTGATACCATGTATCTTTTAATATAGTTATTCACTCAAGTTTGAACTTTCTTGTATGCCAAAAGGTGCTGTTGCGCTCTCCGAGGGTTTGGAAACTGCACATTGTTCGCACTTAATATGCAGTTTCCCGTGACGGTCGTGTCGATGGTGACGATGTTTAGGGGGGTGCCCTATTCATCGTCACGACCGTCACCATCGTCACGCTTCAGTCGAAATGAGTTCCAATTTTATTCGCCTTCCGCTGTGACTTCGGCTGTTTTCATATCGTATATTGTACTCATTCAACAACCGATTGGCGTTGACATTGAGCTTCAATGTGAGTGTATTCGGTTTAATGTCAACACTCAATTCCTCAACCAACCTTGTTGATGTTCCGCACCATACAGGGTTGGCTTCGGTCAGAAAAGCTGAAACGGTTTCCAATAAAGGCTCCGGTGGTTCTTTCCACAAATCTGTTTCAGCACTTTCCATATCCCACGCAAGCGTTTTCAGATTTCGCGTAAGTTTAAAACGTTGGTCGGGTTGGTCACGACCTGACACTTCAAGTGTAGCGTTGTTACTGATACGACTTTCCTTACACATAACAAATGCTCCGTCTGCTGCACCGAAAAGACCGACAGTTCCAGATATCATATCAAAAATATCTTCGGATTTTTCTTTTCGTGTGTGATGAACAATCAGCACACAAATCTCATGACTGTCTGCAAAACTTTTCAGCTTACCCATAATCTGATAATCATTTGCGTAACTGTAGTTATCTCCGTTTTCCTCACGTATCTTCTGAAGCGTGTCAATGATAACGAGCTTTGTGTCGGGATGCTCGTACATAAAGTTGTTTAACTGCTCATCAAGGTCCTTGTTGAGTTTGCCTGCGGCGACCGAAAAGATAAGCTTATCTGTACTTTCAGTTCCGAACATTCGATATGAACGTGCCTGTAAACGTCGGTGATTATCTTCAAGTGCCAGATATAAAACCGTTCCTTGTCGGCAAGTATAACCCCATAAGGGTGTTCCTGTGCTGACGTGATATGCAAGCTGAATCATCATAAAGCTTTTACCTATCTTCGAACCGCCTGCAAAAAGATACAGTCCGGGGTAAAGCAGGTTTTCAATAATGTGCGGTTGATTCGTATAAACGGAATCGTAAAGCTCTGACATTGTTACGGTGTTAAGAACATATGGATTGGACATACGGTTAAGTTTTTTAGCAAGTTCTTCAAGAGTATTGCTTTTTTCTTCCGTATCAGTTATACTGTCATCGTACATATGATTTGACTGTCCGTCATCTGCGCCAACAGATGAGAAGGGGACGGTCATTTCTTTTTTTATTTCATTCATTTAATTCTCCTTTCATTTCTCGGAGTGTCTCGGTGATGAGCCTGATAATCTCAAGCATCTCATCGGACACTTCGTTTTTGTTTTTTAATTCAGTGAGTACATCTGCAAGATTGTTTTTCAAAGCCTTGAACACTTTTGGGTTACCGCCGTGAACTACAATGTCTTGCTTCATACAACGGCGGTAGCAGTATTCCTGTTTACTCAGACCCGATATCGCAACGACTCTGTTTATCTGTTCGTTCTCTTCGGGTGATACTCTGAATCCGACAGTTATACTGCGGAAGCGGTTGTGTTTGTCAAGATTTTTGGCTGACATTTTATTCACGCTCCAGGCTGAGTTTTTGTGCAATCTCCGTTTGCTTTGACGGGAACAGGTGAGCATAGCGGTAAGTGATGTCGATGCTTTCGTGACCGACTCTGTCCGCAATCGCAAGTGCAGGCAATCCGATATCGATGAGAAGTGAAACGTGCGAATGTCTCAGATCGTGAATACGGATTTTCTTCACTCCCGTTTCGGCACAGCCTCTTCGCATCTCGCGGTGAAGATATCCTTTGGTTATGAGAAAAATTCTGTCTTCCTTTTTCGGCTTGTAAAATCCGCTGAAGTATCTTTGCATTTCATCACAGATGAAGTCAGGCATTGTGACTGTCCGTATGCTCTTTTTTGTTTTCGGGTCGGTTATAACATCGCGTCCGTCGATACGCTGGTATGACTTATTGATTCGTACCGTCTGATTTTCAAAATCGAAATCACCGATAGTCAATGCGAGCAGCTCGCCGAGACGGATACCGCACCAATAGAGCATTTCAAATGCGAAGAAAGATACAGGCTTGTCCATCATTGCTTCTGAAAATTTGAGATATTCCGCCTTAGTCCAGAAAAGCATTTCTCTGGATTTTTCTTTACCCATGTTGCCTGCTTTAGCGGCAGGATTGCTTGAGAGTTCATAATATCTAACTGCATGATTAAAAATAGCACTTAACTGATTGTGAATTGTTTTCAGATAGGTGGGAGAATATGCGTTTCCCTTTTCATCCCTATAAGACATTACTGCTTTTTGCCAAGCGATTATATCAGATGTTTTTATATCGCACATCCTTTTTTCTTTGAAATATGGGAGAATTTTCTGATCGATGATAGCAGTCTTGGTTAGCCAGGTGTTAAGCTTGAGTCTGTCTTTTAAATCTTCTTTGTAGAGCTCCAGGAAAGACTCAAAGGTCATATCAAGACTGGCGTTTTCTTTAAGTAAAAACTTTCGTTCCCACTCCAAAGCTTCTCGCTTGGTAGCAAAACCACGTTTAACTTTGCGTGCGTTTTTGCCAGTCCAATCCTCATAACGAACAGAAACATACCAGTTTTTGTTGCTCTTTTCTTTGTAGGCAGGCATTGTTTAAGCTCCTTTCTGCTGAGATTCTCTTAAGCCGTAAAGCTTTTCTTCGTAATAAAAACGGCTTACTTTACCTGTGATTGTGATATAGCCTCTGTCTTCGAGTTCCTTGTTGAGTTTCTTGATAAGGTTGTATGCATATGCTCTGGATACATCAAGGTCTTCTGCAATTTCAGTAGCTGTTATTATAAGCTTCTTTTCCATATTGACACCTCCTTTCAGATTAAGATGATGATTCAATATATTCACCCCCATAATTTTGTCAGACAATATGTACTTGGTAGAATTTGATTGTCTGATTTTATTATAGAGGATATTGACATAAGTTCAATGGTTTTGTAGAATGTTTATTGTAGTGATGTTGATTATCTAAAATTTTTTAAATTTACATTTTCTAATTTTCGGGGTGGTATAATGCCTAAGTTTGATGTATCTGAATATAAGTACAGCGAATATGAAAAATATCTTAGTGCCCGTAGTAATACAAAGGGTTTGATACTTGATCGAAGTAACTCA
>JAZRJH010000035.1:0-3801 GCA_045645685.1 Acutalibacteraceae bacterium | reverse complement strand
TGATAAAATTCAAAAAAATATTGAAAAATTTTAAAAAAGGGGTTGACAAAGTGGTTTTCTTGGTATATAATCATCAAGCATTCAAAAAACGCCGTTGCGTTTTTTAGTCGGTGTTGATGACGTTGAGGGTCCACCCGTTCCCATCCCGAACACGGTAGTTAAGCTCAACAGTGCCGAAAATACTTGGCTGGAAGCGGCCCGGGAAAATAGGTCGACGCCGACACTCAGGAAACAGCCACCCAATAGGGTGGCTGTTTCATTTTATTTGCGAATTCGATTAAAATAAAAAAGGATGTCTCGCAAGAGACATCCTTTTGAATTATTTGATTACTCTGACTTTGATTGCGCCTTCAACGGCTGTATCAAATTCCATATCGGTATCGATTACTGTGTAACCCATATCCTTTTTGTTTGCGGTGAAGATTGCGGTGATGTTTGCGCCTGCAGCCTTTGCCGCATTTTCTGCTTTAGCTGCAAAATCATCTGCGTCTTCCTTGTGAATGAAGCAGGTACGAACTGCAAAGCTTTCTGCAAGGCAGGTGTTGGGGAGATTAACCGAATTCTTGATTTCACCTTTAAGAAGATAGCCTGCAACTTCATCAGCAGCCATCATTGCGCAGTTTTCTTCGCTTTCAGGAGTTGAAGCGCCAAGGTGGGGGATAGCCGTCACGCCCTCTGCACCGAGCTGTTCATCGGTGGGGAAGTCGGTAACATAAGCGCCTGCTTTGCCGCTTGCAAGAGCATCAAGAATATCTTTTGATGCAACAAGTTCGCCTCTTGCGAAGTTAAGAATTCTTACGCCGTCTTTCATCTTTGCGAGTGAATCAGCGTTAATCATTCCTCTTGTGCCGTCATTGAGAGGTGCGTGGAGGGTGATGTAATCGCTCTGTGCAAAGATTTCATCGAGTTCAACAAGCCTGATATCTGTCTTGCCTGCTGCGAAGGGGTCATAAGCGATAACGGTCATTCCGAGTGCCTTTGCGCTTTCGGCAACGAGAGCACCGATTGCACCGAGACCGACGATACCGAGGGTTTTGCCGAGAATTTCGGGACCTGCGAAATTGCTCTTTCCTTTTTCAACGAGCTTGCCTACGTTTTCGCCCTCTCCCTTGAGTGTTTTGCACCAGTCGAGAGAAGCGGCAACCTTTCTTGAAGCAAGGAAAAGTGAGCAGATAACAAGCTCCTTAACTGCGTTTGCGTTTGCGCCGGGAGTGTTGAAAACAACAACGCCCTTATCGCTGCAAGCAGGGATGGGAATGTTGTTGACGCCCGCGCCTGCTCTTGCGATTGCAACGGTGTTTGCGGAAAGCTCATATTCGTGCATTGAAGCGGAACGAACAAGGATTGCATCGGGATTTTCGATTGCATCGCCGCAGGTGAAAAGCGTGTTATCAAGACGGTCAAGACCGTTTTTGGAAATCTTATTTAAGGTTAAAATGTTAAACATTAAGAATGCCCCCAATCAGTTCTTCTTTTCGAATTCTGCCATGAAGTCAACAAGTTTTTCAACGCCTTCGATGGGCATTGCGTTGTAGATTGAAGCTCTCATGCCGCCGACTGAACGGTGACCCTTGAGGTTAACAAAACCTGCTTCTGTTGCTTCTTTGACAAATTTAGCGTTGAGTTCGTCGCTCTCTGTTACGAAGGTAACGTTCATCATTGAACGGTCGCTCTTCTTAACGGGGTTGTTGAACATCTTGCTGTTATCGATGAAATCATAGAGAATTGAGCATTTCTTTTCGTTGTGAAGCTTCATTGCTTCAAGACCGCCGAGATTCTTTATCCATTCAAGAACGAGCTTGCACATATAAATTGAATAGCAGGGCGGAGTGTTATACATTGAATCGTTATCAGCGAGAGTCTTATAGTCGAGCATTGTGGGAGTGTAATCCCATGCATTGCCGAGAAGATCTTCACGAACGATAACAACGGTAAGACCTGCGGGCGCAACATTCTTCTGTGCGCCGCCGTAGATAACGCCGTATTTTGAAACATCCATGGGTTCCGAAAGGAAACATGATGAAACGTCTGCGATAAGGGGAACATTGCCTGTATCGGGGAGCTCGGTAAAGCGTGTGCCGTAGATTGTGTTGTTCTGGCAGATGTAGAAGTAGTCTGCATCGGGAGTGAAGTCCGCCTTATTGAGTTCAGGGATGCAAGAGAAATTCTGTTCCTTTGATGAACCGACAACTTTGATTTCGCCGTACTTCTGAGCTTCTTTGTAAGCCTTTGTTGAGAACTGACCCGAGAGAACATAGTCTGCCTTGCCGCTTCCGTTAAGGAAGTTAAGGGGGATTGCCGCAAACTGTGTTGAAGCGCCGCCCTGACAGAAGATAACCTTGTAGTTATCGGGGATGTTCATAACCTCCTTGAAAAGGTCACGGGCACCGAAGATGATTTCCTCATATACTTTTGAACGGTGGCTCATTTCGAGAACTGACTGACCGCTGCCCTTGTAATCGAGCATTTCTGCGGCAGCTCTGTTGAGTACGCTTTCGGGAAGCATTGAGGGACCTGCCGAAAAATTGTAAACTCTTGCCATTATATTTCATCCTTCCGTATGGAAAATTATTTGCTGTATATTATATGCAGAATTATTCTTCGTTTGCACTTATTGCAATTCCGAGATCGTCAAGCTGAACGCCGTCAACAACTGCAGGGCATTCTGTCATGGGTTCGCTTGCGTTCTGAACCTTGGGATATGCAATAACATCACGGAGCGATTCACAGCCGAGCATCTGCATAACAAGTCTGTCAAGACCGATACCCATACCGCCGTGGGGAGGTGCGCCGTATTTGAATGCATCGAGAAGATATCCGAATTTGTTGTGTGCTTCTTCGTCGGAAAGACCGAGAAGTGAGAAGATTCTTGCCTGAAGGTCGGGGTTTGTGATTCTGATTGAACCTGAGCAGAGCTCAACGCCGTTGAGAACAAGGTCATATGCCTTTGCTCTTACAGCACCCTTATCTGTTTCAAGATAGTCAAGGCATTCATCCATGGGAGATGTGAACGGATGGTGCATTGCAACATACTGCTGTGCATCTTCGTCCCAATCAAAGAAGGGGAATTCTGTAATCCAAAGAAGATTGTACTGATTTTCGGGAATTATATCAAGCTTCTTTGCAACTGCCTGACGGAGTGCGCCGAGAACGGAAAGAACTGTTGAATTCTTACCGTCGCCGATGATAAGAATAACGTCGCCTGCCTTTGCATCCGCCTTTTCAAGGATAGCGTTCATTTCGTCTTCTGTCATGAACTTTGCAAATGAAGAAGCAACTGTGCCGTCTTCTGCAATTCTTGCCCATGCAAGACCCTTTGCGCCGATACCTCTTACCATTTCGGTGAGCTTATCTATTTCTTTTCTTGTAAGGATATTGAAAGCGTTCTTTGCTGTGATACCCCTTACGCTTCCGCCTGCTTCAAGTGCACCTGTGAAAACGCCGAATCCGCAGCCCTTGACGGTTTCGCTGAGATTATAGATTTCCATGCCGTAACGGGTGTCGGGCTTGTCGCTTCCGTATCTTTCCATAGCTTCTTTGAATGTGAGTCTGGGAAGGGGAAGCTGAATTTCAGCGCCGATTGCTTCACGGAAAACTCTTTCGATGTAGCCTTCACCGATTGAAAGAACATCTTCCATATCAACGAATGACATTTCAAGGTCAATCTGTGTGAATTCGGGCTGACGGTCTGCACGAAGGTCTTCGTCACGGAAGCAGCGTGCAATCTGCATGTATCTGTCAAAGCCTGCAACCATTGAAAGCTGCTTATAAAGCTGGGGTGACTGGGGGAGAGCATAGAAC
>JAZRJH010000034.1:0-4175 GCA_045645685.1 Acutalibacteraceae bacterium | reverse complement strand
CGCTTTCCGAAATGCAGGAATTCCGCAATCTTATGGTTATGTTCAACAATCCCCTTCTCGGTCTTCTTATCGGTATTGTTATGACAGCTGTTATTCAGAGTTCATCTGCAACAGTCGGCATTTTGCAGGCGCTTTCTCTCACGGGTGCGCTCTCATATTCAATGGCAATCCCCATCATCATGGGTCAGAATATCGGTACTTGTATAACAGCTCTTATTTCAAGCATCGGCGTAAGCAAAAATGCCAAAAGAGTTGCAGCAATCCATGTTTATTTCAATCTCATAGGTACGGCTATTCTGCTCAGCTTATTCTACGGTATAAATGCTTTATTTGACCTTGCGTTTGCGGACAAAGCCATTGACCCTGCAGGCGTTGCTATTGTTCACAGTATCTTCAACCTTGCAACAACCGCTCTTCTCTTCCCCTTCACAAAACAGCTTGAAAAACTCGCAGTAAAAACCGTAAAAGACAAGGCAGAAGAAGAAAATCAGACATTCATTGACGACAGACTTCTTCTCACACCTGCCATTGCAGTTTCCGAATGCCGCAACCATTCCGTTAACATGGCAAAGCTTGCAGTTGAAACATTAATCCATTCAATTGCAGTTATCGATAAATATGACGAAAAATCTGCGGCTGAAATAACTGCAAACGAAAAGAGACTTGACGAATACGAAGACAAGCTCGGCTCGTTCCTTGTTAAGGTATCAGGCATGGATTTATCAATTGAAGACAGCAACACGGTTGCAATGCTTCTCCATGCAATCGGAGACTTTGAAAGAATCGGTGACCATGCGGTCAACATCATGAAGGTTGCAAAAGAGATGAACGAAAAGAACATCGTTTTCTCTGAAAATGCAACTGCTGAACTCACAGTAGTTACAAATGCTATCAAAGAAATTCTTGATATCACCGTCAATGCATTTGCAGAGGGCAGCATTGAACACGCACTTGAAGTTGAACCCCTTGAGCAGGTTATCGACGGACTTCTTTCAAAAATCAAAATCAGCCACATCAACCGTCTTACAGGCGGCAACTGTACAATTGAGCTCGGCTTTATTCTTTCCGACCTTCTCACAAACTACGAAAGAGTTTCCGACCACTGCTCAAACATTGCGGTTTGTCTTATTGAGCTGAGCCATTCCGAATTCAATGCTCATAAATATCTTAACAACTACAAACTTTCGGGCAGCGAAGAATTCACCGAAAAATTTGAGAAATATAACAAGAAATATGTTTTATCATAAAAGGATGTTAAAAATGAAAATCAAACGCTTTGCAGCAGTCTTAATTGCAATTGTAATGATTTCTTCTTTCGGTGCATGCGCTAAAACTCAGAAGGATGTTATAACAACTACCGAACCGATAAGTGTTGAGCCTGAAAACGGAAACACATTCACATTTGAGGTTGTTGATGCCAACGGAAACAAAACTCAGTTGCCGATTATGACAGATGCAAAAATACTCGGAGACGCTTTGCAAAAACTCGGATATATTAAAGGAGAACAAGGACCTTACGGTCTTTATATCAAAGAAGTCAACGGAATCACCGCAGACTACGATACCGACGGTACTTACTGGGCATTTTATATTAACGGAGAAATGTCGATGAAAGGCGTTGACCAGACAGAAATTGTTGACGGAGATGTTTACTCATTCAGGGTTGAAAAAGGATAAAAAATTACCGCTGAAGCCATAAGGTTTCAGCGGTTTTTATTTGTTGATTAAAGTTTTGATGCAAGGTAAGCCGCGCCGAGTTTGTTGGCATCATTACCCATAAGAGCCTTGACAATCTTAACTTTTCCGAAGCTTGGCATTAGCTCGTTCGCAAGGCATTTATTGATTTCTGATGTTATGTATTCCTGACTCATGATTCCGCCGCCTGCAACAACAAGTGAAGGATTAAAAATATAAATAAGACTCTTTAATCCGACAACGATTTCATCAATCCATTCATCAATGATTTCACGGATTTCGGAATTTTCAAACTCTGCAAAAATCTCTCTGCCGTTCATTTTTCTGCCTGTTTTTTCCTCAACATTTCCGACGAGTGCTTTTGCGGAAGCATAGGCTTCATAGCAGCCTTTTCCGCCGCAGGTGCAGTTTTTTCCGCCTGCATGAGTAACAATATGTCCGAATTCGCCTGCAGAGAAGGATGCACCGGTAAATAACTTGTTATCAAGATAAACTGCGCCGCCTATACCTGTGCCGTATGTAAGACAAACAAAACTGTCAACACCTTTGGCTGCGCCGAATATTGCTTCTCCGATTGCAGCGGAATTGACGTCGTTTTCAACGGCAGTCGGAATACCCGTTTCCGCTTCAATTATCTCCTTGATTTTTGTTCCCGTATAACCCGGAATACTGTCTGTTGCAAAAATAATTTCGCCTTTTTTGCTGTCAACCTGACCTGCGGTTGAAATGCCGACACGGTCAATCCCGTCATAAGTTTTTATAATTTCAACAACACGCTCGATTATCCTTTTTCCGCCTTCGTGGGCATTGGTTGGAATGGAGCTGTTATCGGTAAGATTGAAATCGGCATCGCATAATGCATATTTGATTTCCGTGCCGCCGATATCAAACGCAAGGATTTTCATTTGATTCCCTCCGATAAAACATAAGGGACGAATAATTCGTCCCTTAAAAATTATTTTTTGGACTCTTCCAATGCTTTCACAAAACGCTTGGTAATATCCATTGGTCTTGTGATAGCTGTACCGACTACGGCTGCGTGCGCACCGCTTTCAAAAGCTTTCACAAGCTCATCGGGCGCCCAGATACCGCCTTCAGCAATAACTGTTGCACCGAGCTCTTCCTTATATCTCTTCATAAGGGTAAAATCGGGCAGAGAATTGCCTTTGGTATAAGGTGTGTAGCCGCTCATGGTTGTGCCGAGAAGGTCAAAGCCAAGCTCGAGAGCGAGCTTTCCTTCTTCAAAGCATGATGTATCCGCCATGAAGAGCTGGTCGGGATATTTTGCGCGGACTTCTTTGAAGAAATCTTCAAAAGTAACTCCGCCGGGTCTTAATCTGTTTGTTGCATCAAGAGCAATGATATCGCAGCCGATTTCAACAAGCGCATCAACTTCTTTCATCGTGGGAGTGATGTAAACATCGCTGTCATCATACACTTCTTTGATGATTCCGATAATCGGAAGGTCAACTCTTTCCCTGATAGCGAGAATGTCAACAACAGTATTTGCTCTTATTCCCACGGCACCGCCGAGGAATGCGGCATAAGCCATTTTGCTCATAATATAGCTGTCATATAACGGCTCTGTTGACAGGGCTTGGCAGGAAACAATGAGTCCGCCTTCGATTTGTTTGAGAATTTCTTTGTTTGTTTTCTTTTCCATGATTCGGATTATATCACAACCGAATTGAAATTTCAACTTTTTAGTTGTCTCTTTTCTCAAAAATAATAAAATCAGATAAAACAATTTACAAAGAATAAGTTTACAAATTGTTCATAAAATAAATATCACATTTTGTATCATTTAAGTGTTTTATATAATATAAGGGTATAATTATGCCCTTTCGGGAGGTGGAGCGCTATGTGTGCAGTTACCGCTCACTACAATAATGAATTACGCCACATTGAATATGCGGTTGAAAAATACAGTCAGATGCTTTTCCGGATTTGTTACAGCATTCTTTGCAACAAACATGATGCTGAGGATGCATTGCAGGAAACTTTTCTTCGCTATATGACAAAAGCTCCCCTTTTCAAGGATTCTGAGCACGAAAAGGCTTGGCTGATTAAGGTTGCAACAAACATCAGCAAAAACATGGCAAGATTCAACAGCAGACACGCTTTTGAAAATCTTGACGAGCTTCGTCACATCGAAATCACCGATGATGACAGGGATATTTTTGAATTGATTATGCGATTGCCTGCAAAATACAAGATTGTTCTTGATTTATATTACATCGAAGGCTACAAGGCAAACGAAATCGCAGATATAACAAACACATCGCCCGTTGCGGTGCGCAAAAGACTTCAGTACGGCAGAAAAATGCTCAAACTCGAGCTGGAAAGGAACGATTTGAATGATACCAAATAACAAACATCTCAATGAATACAGACGAGTTATGGGCAATGTTGATGTTGAAGAAATGGTTAAGCATCAAATCATTAAAAATTGCGCCCGATACAGCACTCTTAACAAAATC
>JAZRJH010000033.1:0-16414 GCA_045645685.1 Acutalibacteraceae bacterium | reverse complement strand
CCGTTGATAAGCATTTTTATGAATTTGGGAATAACTGCGGCATATGCACCGTCAGGAGTCTGGCGTCTGCCGAAAACATTGAAATAACGCATTCCGTAGGTGTCAATACCGTAGTGTCTTGTGTACTGCTTGGCCCACTCTTCGTCGCATCTCTTTGTGAGGGCATAGGGGGAGAGAAGATTGCCTTCTCTGCCTTCCTTCTTCGGAAGATTGGGTTCGTCGCCGTAAACAGATGACGATGAAGCGTAAACGAATTTTTTTACATTGTTCTGCCTTGCGGCTTCAAGCATATTGAGAGTGCCGCTGATGTTGTTTGCACAGTAGAAAAGAGGCATTTCGATGCTTCTGGGAACACTTCCCCATGCAGCCTGATTGAGCACATAATCAACGCCCTCACAAGCCTTCATGCAGACATCAAGATTTTTGATATCACCTTTTATAAATTCATAATTCGGGTTTGAGAGAAACATATCAACATTTTTCTGAGAACCTGTTGATAAGTCATCAAGGCAACGGACACGGTAACCCATTTCAAGAATAGCTTCACAGATGTTTGATCCGATGAAACCTGCACCGCCCGTTACAAGGAAAAGTGAATTTTCGGGAAAAACAAGATGTCTGTAACCCATTATCAAAGCCTCCAGTACTGATAACCTGCTTCTGTGTAAGTTTTTCTGTCAAGAACGCCCTTGACATCAACGATAACCTTGCTTGAATTGTCGCAGTTTGCAAACATGGTATCGATATCGTTCATTTCAAAGTTCATGAATTCGGTGTGACCGACTGCGATAATAACCGCATCCATATTTTTAACGGTGCTGATATCAACAAACTCAATTCCGTAGTGCTGTCTGCCTTCTTCAGCATCTGCAACGGGGTCTGCAACAACGGGTTTGATACCGTATTCACCGAGTTCATTCATGATGTCAATAACTCTTGTGTTTCTTGTGTCGGGGCAGTTTTCTTTGAATGTAAAGCCGAGAATTGCAACCTTTGAATCTTTTACATTCTTACCTGCGGCGATGAGCTTTTTAACAACGTTTTCAGCAACATATTTGCCCATATCGTCATTGATTCTTCTGCCTGCAAGGATAACCTGGCTGTGATATCCGAGCTGTTCCGCCTTGTATGTAAGATAATAGGGATCAACACCGATGCAATGTCCGCCGACAAGGCCGGGGAAGAATTTAAGGAAATTCCATTTTGTTCCTGCGGCTTCAAGAACAGCCTTTGTGTCAATTCCCATCTTGTTGAAGATGATTGAAAGTTCGTTCATGAATGCAATGTTGATATCTCTCTGGCTGTTTTCAATAACCTTTGCAGCTTCCGCAACCTTTATGCTTTCAGCACGGTGAACACCTGCTTCAACAACAAGCTCATAAACCTTTGCAACGATGTCAAGAGTTTCGGCATCCATGCCTGAAACGATTTTTACGATAGTTTCAAGTCTGTGAACCTTGTCACCGGGATTGATTCTTTCGGGCGAGTAACCGATTTTGAAATCAACGCCGCACTTAAGACCTGATTCTTTTTCAAGAATGGGAACACACACATCTTCTGTGACACCGGGATAAACAGTTGATTCAAAAACAACGATTGAACCCTTTGTAAGGTTTCTGCCGAGAATACGGCTTGCACCTTCAACAGGAGTGAGATCGGGAGTGTGGTCGTCATTGACGGGAGTGGGAACTGCAACGATGTGGAATTTTGCTTCGCGAAGTTTTGTTTCATCGCTTGTGAATTCAACAGTTGTGTTTTTTATAGCTTCATCGCCGACTTCAAGAGTGGGGTCGATGCCGCTTTTGTAAAGTTCGATTTTCTTTGCATTGAGATCATAGCCGACAACATTAACTTTTTTTGCAAATGCAACAGCAATGGGCATACCTACATATCCGAGACCTACAAGTGAGATTTTTTCTTCTTTTGCAAGAATTTTTTCGTAGAGATTTGTATACATGATTTTTTCCCCTTTACTTACACAGACTATTTATTTTTTCAAGATATGCTTTGATAACAATTTCTCTAGAGAAATTTGATTTTATATATTCTCTGCCCTTTCTGCCCATGGATTCTCTTTCTTCATTGGGCATGGCAAGAAACTTTTCAATCTGATTGCAGAGCGCATCAACATCACCGCCGTGATAAAGAAGACCCGTTTCTCCGTCAATAAATGTTTCCTTACATCCCGGATTATCGGTTGAGATGATTGGTCTGCCGCTTGATGCACTTTCAAGAAGCACGTTGCTCATTCCTTCGCCGTATGTTGAAGGATGAATAGTTGCATGAGAAGCGGTAACAAACGGCTTAACGTCTTTCTGACTTCCCATGTATTTTATAATGCCGTTTTCTTCGAGTTCGGAAAGTAATTTTTCGTAGTGAATTTCCGTCGGCTCAATGAAACCGAGCATATTGAATTCTGTTTCGGGATACACGGCTTTTATTCTTTTGGCGGCTTCGATATAATCGTCAACGCCTTTGTCATGAAGAATTCTGCCGATATAATTGAAAATAATCTTATTGCCTTCTTTGCCGTTTCCGCCGTCAGGGTAGGGCTGAAGCGGATATCTTTCCGTGTTTACTCCGGAGCCGGGAATGAGCTTGTGTTCGCCCTTGACCATTCCCGTTTCTTCCGCAAGTTTCATGTTTGTTGAATTCTGGAACATAACACAAGCGGAACGGCGGAATGCAAATTTAAAAAGTGACATGATGAGCTTTTGTTTGAATCCGCCTTCATTGAGCACGCTTCCGAATCCCGTGACATTGCTGATAACGGGGATTCCGAGAAGAAAAGCAGCCAATCCTGCATATACATTCGGTTTTGCGGTGTATGTGAGCACAACGGAAGGTTTGTTTTTTATAAAAAGAGCTAAATAATGAATGAACAGTTTGGCATCCGCAACAATGTTTGTTCCGCGTCTGTCGATAACAGGGTTATCATAGCGGTATTCAAGATGCTTCATCAGTTCGAACTTCTCTCCATCGGGGCATGAAATCAGCATTTCATAGCCGGCGTCGATTATTCCTTCAATCAGCTCTTTACGGAAGCAATAAATATCGTCATCATTATTTGTAAGAAGTGCGATAAGATGCTTTTGGTTTTTCATTTTATTTCCTCATTTAAAAACGGCAAGTACCGTTAAAATCATAACTTTTATATCGTCAATGAAGCTGAAACTTCTGATTGCGGCGAGATTATATTTCATCTTGTCTGGCAGAACAACTTCAAGATATGTTTTTTCAACATCTTCGGCGGCATCGAGAAGTTCGTTTTCGTCTTTGTAGTAAACACTCGCTTCCGATGTTATGCCTGCAGGCATAAGAAGAGTTGCCATCATTTCAGGTGTATATTTTTCAACATATTTCGGAACTTCGGGGCGTGTACCCACAAAAGTCATTGCACCCCTGAGAACATCTATAAGCTGGCTGAATTCGTCGAGCTTATATTTGCGGATGAATTTTCCTGTTTTTGTGATTCTTGAGTCACCGCCGACCGTGAGAAGAGAACCTTTGTCTGCATCCGTAACCATTGAACGGAATTTAAAAATACGGAATTTTTCACCGTATTGAGTGACTCTTGTCTGACGATAGAAAACGGGGCCTTTTGAATCGAGTTTGATTGCAATTGCAAGGATGATAAAAAGCGGAGAAAGTGCCGCAAGAAGTGTGAAAGACACAACTATGTCAAAAAGTCTTTTGATAACAAGCTGGAATTTCTTTTTGCGGAGAATATCATAATATTCTCTGACTTCGGGTATCTGCATTTCTTTGGGAAGATCATTCCAATTTCGCAGTATCATAGCTCTCTCCCTTAAATTGTTTTTAGATATACTTTTTAACAACCGCTGAAAAATTTTTGCAGACGGTTTTTACATCGTCATCCGTAAGTTTTGTGTGAAGCGGAAGTGTGATTTCGTTTCTGAAGAAGTTATGCGCATTGGGAAAATCCGAAATATCCCAGCCGAGATTCCTATATGCCGTCATCATCGGAAGGGGCTTATAGTGAACATTGCAGGCGATTCCTTTTTCTGCCATTTCGGTTATGATATTGTTTCTTATTTCTTCGTCAATACCGGGAATTCTTGTTATATAAAGATGACCCGATGAAAAATGGTTTTCGCCGTAGTGATCAAGATAACCGATTCCGAGAGAATTGCACATTCTGTTATATTCAGAGATAATTTCTTTTCTTCTTTCGATAAGTGACGGATATCTTTCAAGCTGGATAAGTCCGATTGCGGCTGTGATATCTGTCATGTTGCATTTATACCAGGGACCGATGATGTCATATTCCCATGCGCCTGCCTTTGTTTTTGCAAGTGCATCCTTTGACTGACCGTGAAGACTGTAGAGCATATATTGTTTATAAAGCTCATCATTGTCAATGCCGTCAATGGTTTTCCATGTTGCGGCGCCGCCTTCTGCTGTTGTGAGATTTTTTACGGCATGGAATGAAAACGATGTGAAATCGGCAATCTGACCTGCATTCTTTCCGTTTTTGGATGCGGCGAGAGCGTGTGCACAGTCTGCGCAAACGGCAATCCTGCCCATAGCACGCTGAATATCGTTTGCAGGGCTGAAAAGATGCTTTTTATTTTCAACTGCGGCATAAATTCTGTCATAGTTACAGATGATTCCTGCAAGGTCAACGGGAATAATCGCCTTTGTTTTTTCGTTTATTGCCGCTTCCATAAGATCATAATCCATCTCAAAAGAATCAGGTTTGCTGTCGATGAATATCACCTTTGCGCCGACATGGATTGCAGCCGATGCTGAAGCGGTGTATGTATAAGCAGGAACAATCACCTCGTCGCCTTCGCCGATTCCGAGAACACGCAGATTCAGTTCAAGTGCGGCTGTTGCGGAATTAAGGCAGGCAACTTTATTTGTGCCGCAGTATTCCGCAAGTCTGCGTTCAAATTCCTTTGTTCTCGGACCTGTTGTTATCCAGCCTGAGCGGAGTGCCTCGCAAACTTCATTTATTTCTGCTTCGGTTATATCGGGCGGACTGAAAGGTATGTTTACCATGAATTAACCTCTTTCTTTGTAGGTAGGAACCATTTCCCTTACCATTTCGGTTATTGCTTCACTGTTTTCATAAGCAGCAATCATAAGATTGTTGAGTTGTTTCTGGAACAAATCGGTATCAAAGCGGATGGGATTTCCGATATGAATGAGCTTGTTGGGAGTGGTTTTGAGACCTTCTTCTTCCATAAGTTTTTCTTCGTAAAGTTTTTCACCCGGTCTCAGACCCGTGTATTCAATCATGATATCAACATCAGGTTTGAGTCCCGAAAGTTTGATAAGATTTCGGGCAAGGGTGTCAATTTTAACGGGTGAACCCATGTCAAGAACAAAGATTTCGCCGCCGTTTGCATCTGCACCGGCAAGAAGCACGAGTGATACCGCTTCGGGGATAGTCATGAAATAGCGGATAATCTCGGGATGTGTAACGGTAACGGGGCCGCCTTTTTCAATCTGACGCTTGAATAGGGGAACAACAGAACCGTTTGAACCGAGAACATTGCCGAATCTGACGGCAACAAATTCTGTTTTCACATTTTCGGGAACACAGTTGTATGTGACAGACCCTTCTTCTTCAAGATGAGTGAACATTCTGGGAATTTCGTTCTGACGGTTTTCTTTGATTTTTCTGTCAAATGACTGAACAACCATTTCGCAAAGCCGTTTGCTTGCACCCATGATGTTTGTGGGATTAACAGCTTTATCGGTGCTGATAAGAACGAATCTGCTGCAGTTGTTCACCATTGCGGCATAAGCTGTTTTGTATGTGCCGATAACATTGTTTTTGATTGCTTCGCAGGGGCTGTCTTCCATAAGGGGAACATGCTTATGAGCAGCCGCATGATAAACGATATCGGGTTTGAATTTTTTGAAAACATAGTCAAGTCTTCTGGAATCTCTGACAGAACCGATAAGCACTTCGAGTTTTATTCCGGGATATTTGTCACGAAGTTCCTGCTGAATTGCATAAGCATTGTTTTCATAAATATCAAAAATTATAAGCCGTTCGGGTTTGTGAGCCGCAACCTGACGGCAAAGCTCGCTTCCGATTGAGCCGCCGCCGCCCGTAACAAGGATGGTTTTTTCTTTGATAAGATTATAAACACCTGTCATGTCGGCAGAAATTGTTTCTCTTCCGAGAAGGTCTTCAACAGAAACTTCTTTAAGCGAACCTGCTGTGATTCCGCTGTTTACATACTGATAGAAATCGGGAAGAGTTTTTGTTTCGCATCCTGTTTCTTTGCAGATGTTAACGATATCTCGGATGGTTTCTTTTGATGCACTGGGCATCGCAATATAAATTCTGTCAATGTTGTATTTTTCAACGCTTTGAAGAATATCATCTCGTCCGCCGACGATTTTAACGCCGTCAAAATATCTGCCTTGCTTGTTGATATCGTCGTCGATTATGCAGATAACGCTGTCTTTGTTTGCTCTTGTTTTCTGAATGTTTTCAAGAAGCATTCTGCCTGCATCGCCTGCACCGATTATCATAACTCTGTGATACGAGTGGGTTTCTGTATATGTTCCGAAAAGTTGGGGCATTGCCGTGAATATTCTGTAAGAAAATCTTGAAGCAAGCAGAAGCACAACCTGGAAACATGATCCCCAAAGATAATAGGAGAGCGGCATTCTGCCGAAAATGAGTGTTATAAGCACAACATGAACTGTTGATGCCACGATACTTCCGATCGCTGCTCGCATCAATTCTCTTATGCTCACATATTCCCATATGCTGTGATACATACGGGCAATGCAGAAAATTACAAGGCTGATAACCGTATAAATCGGAATGAAATAAACATAAGGATCAAGATATTTTTCGGGGATTTCCGAAAATACGCCGTCAAATCTGATCCATAGTGCAAGAAAATAGGAAATGTTGATTGCCATAACATCAAAAGCCATAAGGAAAGCAGCTTTTATATGCCATGTTGCTATATGAAATTTTCTTTTTCCTGCAAGGAGTTTTGACAACTTCAAATCAATCAGATCCTTTATGTTTTGTTATGGTTTGATGCTTTTGATTTTGTTCTTTTGCCGGATTTTTTGTGTTTATGATGGTCGTGACCGTAGCCATATCCATA
Source organism: Acutalibacteraceae bacterium (assembly GCA_045645685.1). GTDB lineage: Bacteria > Bacillota > Clostridia > Oscillospirales > Acutalibacteraceae > CAG-177. Next base: position 9,305 of record JAZRJH010000033.1, on the reverse strand, counting down.
GCCGTAACCGTAGCCATATTTTCCGTAGCCGTATTTACCATATCCGTATTTGCCGTAGCCGTAGCCATATCCGTAGCCATATCCGTAGCCCGAGAGACCGTATACTGTTCCGTTGAGAACACATCCGAGAATGCGGATGTCAGTTGACATAAGGCTGTCAAGAGTGCTCTTGACTCTTGATATTCTTACCGCATCCTGATAGGTGACAAATATTGCTGCATCGGCATGCTGTGCAATGAACAGAGCGTCAGAAATAAGTCCGCAGGGCGGTGTGTCAACAAGGATATAGTCATATGAATCCCTGAGATTTTTAAACATCTGTTTGATGTTACCCGAGCTGAAATATCCTGCCTGTTCTTCTTCGTCAACCGTGGGAATAAGAAGGTGGAGCTTGTATTTTTCAAGATAAGCGATTTTATAAAGGTCGGTAACTGTTTCATATTCGAGAGTTTCTGTGTCTGCTCCGAGAAGGGGAGCAATGCTCGGATGTCTGATATCGCCGTCGATAAGAAGGATTTTTTTGCTGTGGTCAGCAAGAGAAACTGCAAGATTTGTGACGATTGTTGTTTTTCCTTCGCCGGGAACAGAGCTTGTTGTCATAATGATTTTCTCGTTTTCGGTGAGAGATGAAACAAAAATGTTTCGGAGAACTCTGAAAGACTCGGGGAAACCGCTTCCGATATCAGGGTTAGTGAACAAAAGTGTTTTGTCACCGGGCATAGCTCTTTTCTTGAAAGTAACCTGCGGAACAACCGAAAGTGCATCAAGATTGAGCTGGTTTTTGATATCGGTTTTTGTTTTGACGGTTTTTCTCTGAATGATGTAAACAAACATAAAGAGCATTCCGAAGAATACGCCGACGATTGCACCCTTCACAAATTCATTGAAATAATTGACTCCGTTGGAGGGCGATGTTGCAACCACGGGTTGTTTGAGAATTTCAAAGGTTATGTGACCGACAACATATTTTGCAACCGACGGATAATTTTCAAGAGCAGAAACAAGCACATCGTATGTAAGCTGAGGGTCTCTGCCTTTTGCGGTAAGAGTGAACATATTTGTTCCGGGAACTGCCGACGCGCTGACTCTTGCAGGCATTGACGGAGTTCCGAGATCTTCGCAGATTGCTTCCTGAAGCAGGTTACAGTTCAGGATGTAAGGGAATGTTGATGAGAGAAGCGATGCGGTGGTTGAGTCGTAATAGAAAGAGTAAACCGAAACACCGCTGATTGAACCGCTTGCGTTCTGTGTGTTGACCGTAAGTGTTACGTTTGACTGATATTCGGGAACATAATCGAGTTTCTGAGATATTGCGCTGTAGCTGCCGAACACCACGGCGGCGGCAACACATACCCACCAGAATCTCTGCAATGCCCTGATAATATCGTTGAGATAAACCGTAACAAAAACATCCTTGATATTTTCAGTTTTCTGATTGTTTTTTGTTGTTTGATTCATTTCAAATCATTCTTTCGATAAATTTATTTGGATTTATTCCTGAACGATGTCCTCTTCGGGTTCGTCGTTATTAACAGGAGTTTCTTCGTCGGGAACAGGTTCGATTTCATAGACGGGATTGGGATATTTTCCGTAGTGACCGTAATGTGAGTGTCTGCCGTTTCTGTATCCGCCGTAATAAGTGCTTTCGTCATTACCCGTGAAACTGAAGGGCAGAGCATTCATGTGAAGGTCGTTGAGAATACAACCTGCAAGATTTGAGCTGATTTTACTTATTATTTCAATCGAATCATTGAGAACATTGATTCTGACTGTGTCTGTTCTGACAATAAGAAGGGCTTTGTCAACCATTTTGATAATATCAGTAACGGATGAGTCGAGCGAAAGAGGTGCAGTATCAATGATGATGAAATCATATTCTTCGCGGAGTTTTTCGATCAGTTCAATAATGCTGCCGTCTTCGATGTAATCACGGTAATTCGGATTAGCCTTGGTGTTGACAGCAAGATAGAGTGAGGTTTTCTTGAACTGTCTGAATCTGAAATCATCAAATTCAATTTTCTTTGCAAGCAAATCGGAAAGCTCACCGTTTTCGGTTTCATCTTCGCTGAAGATTTTGTAGGTTGCGGGTTTCTTGAAGTCAAGGTCAAGAAGCATAACCTTGTTGCCTCTGTCTGCAAGAGAAACTGCAATATTTGCCGCGCAGGTGGATTTGCCTTCGTTTTCCGCAACGCTTGTGACAGCATAAACCTTGTCATTCGAACGGTTTCTTCTGTGTTCAAGTTTTGCAGCAATTTTATGGAAGTTTTCCGTAAATCGGAGACTGATATAAGCATTGCTGTGAATAAGAAGACCTTTTTTCTTCTTTTGTCTGACATCCTTCAAAGACATTTTTTTGTCTTCGTGAGCGATTGTTCCGATAAGTGTTGATTCAACCTTTTCGTCAAAGTCGCTTTCTTTCTTGACTGTGTTTCTCATAAGAGAAAAAGCAATGATAAGTGCAAGCGATAATGTTGCGCAAGCTGAAATAACCATGTTTCGGTTTGCCGTTGAAATGAAGTTTGACGGTCCGCTCGGAACTGTCGGGTTGCTGATAACTGTAACGCCTGCATTTGAGAAAATCTTATTTGAAACCTTGTGATGAGATTTTATAACGGCATTAAGAAGTGTATATGCTTTTTCGGGATGGTCTGCAGTAACTTTGAGTTCAATGAAGTTTGTCTGGTCAAGAACAGATGCGGAAACCGTGCCGTCAAACGAATCGATTCCGAGATAATCGGCGGCGCATTCCTTGATTGTCGGTTCTGTGAAAACATTAACAAGAACGTTGGCTTTTTCGGTTGAGATTGTGTATGTTGAATATGAAGCCGTAACGGAACCGCTGTTGAGAACGGTGAGGGTTGCTGTTGATGTGTATCTTGGTTCATAAGCCGCATGGGTGACAAGATAAAATCCCATCGCACCGATAAGTGCGGAAAGAATAACAAGCCAGATGTTTTTAAGGATATCTCTCAGCAGACTGTATAATTCAATTGTGATTTTGTTTTTCTTCATGATTTATCATTCTCCAACAAGAACGGTCAGTATGCTGTGACCTCTGAGAGCCAGACTGTCCGTGACATAATAGTGAACATAATATGTGCCGGGGGTGTTGAAATCAACATTTGATTCAAAGGTTACTTTGCCCTTAAGACTTACTTCGTTTGCATCAAGAGCGTCAACAATATAGGAGTTGAAATCAACAGTCTTTCCTTTTGGCGTGTAAACAAGGTATTCTTTCAGCTCGATAACGGGGACCGAAAGCGGGCGGTCTTCAACAACGAGAGGGAGCTTGATTGTTGAAGTGTCTCCCTTGGAGTTTGTAACAGTAGCGGTGAGAGAAAACACGCCGGGAATGGATGTTGCATAGTCATCTGAAGTAACAACGATTTTATTTGTGATATTTCCTTCGAGACTGTCTTTTGCGAGAATGATTTCACGGATGTCGATGTGTTCATAAAGTGAGAAGCAGAGATTTCCGACAACTTCGAACTTCGGGGATTCATACCCTTTGAATTTAATCATTCTTGAGGCTTTTGCAACGTTGTTGTCATTGTCGCAAACAGCATAGATAACCTTGCTCACACCTTTTTCTGTGAAACGGGAGATCGATTCGATTATGATCTTATCGGTGAGATCCTTGTCCTTTTCGTCATAGGCAGTAACACCTTTGAGAAGTTCTTCGTCGGCAGCCTTAAGGCTGACTTCTATCATTTCTTCTTCAACAGTGATGGTCGGATATGTTTTGTCTGTGCCGATTTTTTCTCCGATAAACACAGCCGCAGCGGCAATCGATACAAACACAAATGCAATTAAAACAATAATTTTAAACGGTTTCATTTTGTTCACCTTATAATCAATTGATTTTTTCGTTGTTAAGAACTTTGCGCGGATTTATGCTCAGAAGCAAATCTGCATATTGTTCAGAACGAAGTTCGCTCACAATTTCGTGGGCATCCGCAAGGTAGGGAGTTCTCATATACGGGCTGTGTGCATCGCTTGCAACAAAATCCGCAAGCTCATGAGTGATAAGAGTTTCTGCAATCGCATAAGGTGTTTTTCCGAAACTCTTTTTCAGACTACCCTTGTTGACCTGCAAAAGACAGCCCATTTTTTTTAGTTTCAACGGAGCAGAACCGTTTTCTGCAACAAAAGCATATCTTTCGGGGTGAGCAACAATCGGAGTAAGTCCTTCTGCGATGAGAATCTGAAGTTTTTCATAAACAGATTCGGAGCGTTCCTTGAATGCAATTTCAATCAGCGGATAATCCGAATTGCAGAGAGTGAGAAGTCTTTTTCTTTTTATCGGATTTATCAGATCATCCGTTGCAAAAATCTCATGGCCAGGGAAGATTTCAAGCGGAATGTTTTCTTCTTTCAGCCGGGACTTGAGAGTCTTGAAACTGTCAACATAAAACTTATCAAGAAAGTTCTGATATGAATCGGGGATGTTGCTGTGGGGAGTGGCGATGATGGTTTTTGTTCCGCCGCTGACCGCTATACGAGCCATGCGGAGCGACTCTTCAATGTTGTCCGCACCGTCATCAAAACCGGGCAGAATATGACAATGAATATCGACCATGATACACCTCCACTACTACATAATTATACAGTATATATAATACAATATATAGGGGCGACAAGTCAACCTCTTTTATAATATATTTTTATTATTTTCTTTAATATATGACATATTTTTGCAAAGAGAAAAGCCTGCACGGAATTAACCGTGCAGGCTTTGGAAATATTGGATTTTATGACCAGAAAACGAGAACAGCTCCGAGTTCTGTTGATGTGAATTTGCAATACATATCGAGAGGGATTTCGATTAAGCAGGACTCACCCAATCCGAATGTATCGTTTGCATTTGCACCGCCGACGATACTCTGGATAAGTTTCATATCGCTTTCAGTTGTTCCGCATGAAACCGTGTTGCCGTTAGCATCGGTGGTTGCAAGCTTGATAACGGGTTTGACATATTTGTTCAATGTGAATCCCTCCTTTATACTTTTAATATCCAATCAAGAGAAATTGACTGGAACGCATTCTTCAGGAATGCAAAGATTCTTGCGAAGAATGACTTGATTGTTTCGATGATTGCCGCATACTTGTTGTTTGTTGCAGTATTATCTGCAGAATCTTCAAGAGCGGGAATTGAGCCTTCGGGGTCGATGTTGGGATCATCTGCAGGAGCCTGTACAAATGAATGTGCTTCAGACTTGGGTGCAAAAGGATCAATTTCAACCGCCTGAGTTGAAATAAGCTGATCAAGTTCGGCAAGGCTTACACCGTTAAGGGGAGAGAGTGCTGCATTTGTAAGTTTGATGTTATCAACTGCAAGAAGACCGCTGCCGGTGTTTGTGATGGTAACTGTATAGATACCGTCGGAACCCTTGGTGATGTAATCTGTAATATCGAAGTATGTTTCTGTTGCATTCTTAACTTCGAATTCCTTGTTGCCAATCTTGGCTTTTGCTGAACCGCTTGCTGCACGAAGGCTTATCATCGCTCTGGCGTCACCGTTTGTCTTGAAGCGGAAAGCAAGTGACTTATTGTTCTTGAGATACACTTCGTACTTGGGACCGCCGCTTGTGAGATAATTGCCGAAAGAGGTGCCTTCTGTGCCGCCTTCGAGATAGCCTGCGAAGCTGTTGCCGCCCATACCGCCTGCTGTGATAGTTTCGATAACGCTGTAGTATGATGCGTTCTTTTCGCTTGCGATATATTCATCGTTATAGTCGACAGGGTTGTAGATACGGAAACCGTCGATGTAGTTGATGAGAGAAGGTGTTGAAGTTGAACCGTCAGACTGAGTGTAAAGAGTTGCGCCTGCAACGCCGAGACCGCCGTTGAGAACAGAATCTTCATCCATCCAGATAAGGTCAACTTCCTGTCCGATGAGTTCGTCCATGCCAACCTGAGCGAAGAGCTCGTCTGTTGAGAATGTGTCCGCAACTGCTGTTGATGCTTCAAGTTCTGTGCCGTCAACCGCATAGGTGTCAACGCTCTGGGTCTTAAGACCGCCTGCAAATGAATAATAAGCTGCGGTTGTTTCAACGGTGTAAGTGCCGTAAGTACCCTTGAACTGAACAACGGGAACCTGAGCGATTGTTTTGTAAGCTGAGTCGTTAAAGAATGTGTCAACCATGAATACCTTGACAATCTTCATGCTGCCGTCGGTCTGATGCTGCTTAACGGTAACAGTCTGGATACCTGTGTTGGGACCGCAAGCAGAGATAAGGTCGAAGCCTGTGCCTGTGAAGGTGAAGGACTGAGTGTCGCTTCGGTTGTTTGTTGATGTAAGTGTTACGGACTTGTTAGTGCCGAGTGAGAATTGGTCTTCGCTGTTGTAGTAGGTTTCGTCGCTGCCGAATACGTCGCTGCTTGATGAAAGTGATTGGAATTTGTTGGCATATGAACCTGTTGTTGTCCATTCAGCGAAGCTCTGTGTACCGTCAAGAGTTTCTGTTTTGTTCTCTTCGTAGTAAACGGTTGAAGCGGGAACAATGTTAAGACGGAACCAGTCATATGTGCCGTCATCACGCTTGATGAGAACATAACCCTTGGAGAGCTTTTCGGTAAGACCTGCCTGGCTGTTAAGGGTATAAACCATATCCTGATTGCCGTTCATGAACTGAATACCCATGTTACCTGTGCTGAGACTGGTCTTATAGGATGACTGCTTCTGAAGGGTTGAGTCAACGGAGCAGAGAGTGCCGTTGATATCCGAGTCATACATGGGAATGTCATAGTCCATGTAGTAGGTGTATTCGGGGATTGAGAAGTGGTATGTCGGGAATTTCTTAACGGGCTGATTACTGCTTTTGTAGGTTTCGTTTTCGTAAAGAGCAGTGTATTGCGTATCGTTAATTGATGTGTTGAGAAGCTCTGCATCAGCATCGGCGATAACGTTGCTGATAGTAACGATAAGCTTTTCACCGTTTCCTTTTTGGGAGTTATATTCCGAAACGTTCTTTGCAGAGTAGTCGAAGCCTTTTACTTCAATATTGTTGTTTACTTTGTCAAATGTGGTTGTGAAGCCTGTTGCATTCTGTGGAGTGTCAAAATAGAGTCTGCCGACGCCGTCATACTTACTCTTTGCTGTCTGGTATGAGATAGTTGCATTTGAAAGGTCGAATGCATCTGTCAGATGCTCACGGAGAACAGCGTTGGTGTTAAGGTAAGAAACAGAGTTATGTGAGTTGGCAACAACAGCGTTGAAAATTGTGTCTGTGAGTGTGTCGATGTTGAAACTTGTTCCGACAGGGAGCTGAAGATAATATTCAAATTCCTTTGTGTTGAGAGGACCGGGGTCGCTCATGCTTGTAGATCCCTGGAATTCGGATGAAAGGTATTTCATGAAGTCTGTTTCTTCAAATCCCGAAACATAGTCCTGACTACCGATCTGAACAGAGAAAATATATGCACCATTGCGCTTGAGTGAAAGACCGCCGTTGCCGATGGCTTCGTTTGCGCAGTTGGTTGCGTTGGTTGCGTTGTTGTAATCACTGTTGTCACCGCCGGCGGCACCGTCGGAAATAACAACAACAACCGCACTTCTGTTACCGTTAACATCGTAGGTGTTGCCCAATGCTGCTTGGTTATTAATGATATTGCTTGCAAGGGTAAGACCCTGGTTAATAGGAGAGTGACCGTAAACGGGAAGTTTCTTAACATAGTTTCGAACCGAACTCAACTGATTTGCATTGAAGAATGCAGACTGATAGTCTGAGGCTGAAAGCGATGTTCCGCCCGTGTAATTCTTCCATGCACCGTTAGCGGAATTATTGTTGGTGAGAATACCGGTGTTTGCCCAGGGTCTGTTGTCTGAAACGAATGTGCCGTCTGAACCGGAGGTAACAATGGCAACACGGTGGTTAAGACCTGTGGTTGTTGCTTCGTTCTGAATTTTAAGAACGAGTTTGTCAAGTGCCTGTGAAACGCCGAGGATTCTCTGACACGAACCGTAGCTGTAGTAGGATGCAACGCTGTTTCCGTATCCATCTGTGTAAGGATACTTGAGAACTTCGTATGCACGTCTCTTATCCTTACTGTCTCTTGAACTGTGATAGTCGGTTCTGTTTTTATCAGAACTTGCTTCTGCGATGATTTCAGATGCACTTGCATAACCGTAACCTGAGGGATTAGCGAGATATGTTTCTTCTGTGAGTCTGCTTGCAGAGTCGGTAGAGGGGTTACCTGTGGTGTTATTTACAACAAGATAACCGTTCTGCGAAATTTTATAGCATCTGCCTGTGATGGGGTGTTTACACCAAAGCCAGATGTCACGCGAATATGTACCGTCTGAACCTTGGTTAACTGCAACTGAAATTCTTGCAAATTCGCCGTCAGGAAGTCTGTAGTAGAAATTACTCGTCCATTCCCTGTTATAGTTGCTGTTTTCGGCGATATCATTGTTGTCACCTGCTGCCTGTTTCATAGTAAGATCGGACCAACTGTCAATAACTGTATTATAGCCGTATGCGTCAGTCTGGTCCATTGAACCGGAAACGTCAACAACAAAAACAAAGTCTGTGGGTCTTTCGTTAACTCGCTGATACTGGAGAGCGTTGGTAGCATAAGTTTCAAGCGTGATATCATATGTACCGTCTGCACCGAGTTCGGCTTTAAGGTCGGTATAAACCTGAGTTTCATAGGATGATGCATAGGGGTCGGTGACACGCTTGTAGATGTGCATACCTTGCTGCTCGTTTGTGGGCGTTGCAGGCTGGTTGGTGTTTGTTACATGGAACGTACCCGGTATTTCATCGAAGCCCTGATAGTTGGAGGGGTAGTCCTGTCTTGTGTTCAGTGAATAGTAATTTGTGTAAGCGCCTATCGAAGCGGGAACAGAGCCGTCGTTACACCAGAGGGAATAATTTTCGCCGTTGCCGTAGAGTGTAAAATCGCCATTGCCCCAATCTTTAATATTCATAGTGGAGCTTTCATTTTCTGTCATAGCAAGAATAGAGTCGCCTATATAGAGATAGGGGTAATTTGCAAAGTAGAGGTCACGGTTGTAGAGTTTGAGCGACTCTGAAGACCCTGACACAAACTGCCAGTGGAGTGACTTGTTCGCATCGTCCTCTTCGCTGAGAATAATGCTGATTTTTCCGTTTTCGATTTTTTTGTCATAGTCACGTATCTCGTAACCTATAATACCTCTTGAGTCACCTGTAGATGCAAGGTTGACCGGCTTTGTGCTTGAATTTTCAACTTTGGGAAGTTTTTTGGTACCGTAACCGCCGTAGGAATCGAGAAGATAGAGAATATTATCCTGAGTAATGGGGTCTTTGATTGATGACTCA
>JAZRJH010000032.1:0-5433 GCA_045645685.1 Acutalibacteraceae bacterium | reverse complement strand
GATTTCAAGGAATACAAAAACTAATGATTTTTATACGGTGTCTTTTTTCGGAAAGACACCGTTTTTTTGTTATATATATTGTATCTTTTATTTATTTGTGATAATATATATCATATATAATTATAAGGAGAAATATATCGCTATGAGAATGCTCAGAGTGTTTTTTATATTTATTATTTGCACCGCAACTGTTTTTCTTTCGTCATGCGGAGCAATGAACAGTTTATCGGTTAAAAACACCGAGCTTAAGGTTGGTGTTGAAGGTATTAGCGGCGTGTTTAATCCTTTTTATGCCGAAACCGATGCTGACAGGCAGATTGCTGCTCAAACAGTAAGACCGATTCAGCGCGTTGCAAATGATAATTCTCTTGTTAATCACAGCGGGGGAATTTCATATGAATTTGCAGGTGGAGACAAGGTAAAATATACTGTTTCGATCAAAAATGATATGAAGTTTTCCGACGGTTCTGATATAACTATTGATGATGTTATTTTCTTCTATCATTTTATTGCCGATGCAACATACGACGGCACATATAAAGATTTTTATCTCAATGATATTGAAGGTCTCAGAGAGTATTATTTTGATGATAAAAATTATAAATCATCAATATCCGCTATTGAAAATAAGATTTCTGAAAAATACACTCTTTCAACTATTTCTGCTGAGGATTATGTTGAATATCTGGTTGAAACAATGCTTGAAGGTAAGTTTGACGGCAATATTGATTCACCCCGAACTGCTGAAATGACATGGAAGGAATACATCACAAAGCTCGGGTATTCCGAAGCATATGAAGATCTCGGCAAAAAGCCTTCGGAAGATAAAATTATTAAACTTGTTGCAACTGTTGAAGCTGAAAATAATCCTAATGCATACAATCCCGAATCATGGTACAGAAATAAACTTTACAAAGAATATATTGATAAAAATTATTCTGACGGCATAGATGTTACCGAAATTTCAGGAATTAAAAAAATTAATGACTATACCTGTACAGTTATTTTTAATTCAAAAAATATTAATGCGGTTTCACAGCTCAATGCTTTGCTTGTATCAAAAAATTTCTTTGCGGTTGAATATGTAAAAGGTTCTGCTGAAAAGGTAAAAGGAATCGGCGGTATATCTGCCGTTTGTTCCGGTCCTTACATCCTTTCTGAATATAAAAATGATAAAGTAACTGCAATTTCAAACAATTATTATTCCGATGCTGATTGCGAGTTCAACAGACTTGTGTTTGTTGAAACATCTTCTGATGATGCGGTTAAAGATGTTGCTTCGGGCAAGATTGATGTTGTTTCCGTTGAGGCTTCTTCAGGTGCGGTGAACTTATTTGCCGATAAACCCGTCAGTTATTTTATAACAAATAATAGCAGTTACGTTTCGGCTTTCTTTAATACAAGATCACTTGAAAATTCTGCAAGAATGGCGTTGATGGGTCTTTTTAATGTTAATGATGTTCTTGAAGGTGAAATCGGTTCTTATTACACAAAACTGCTCAATCCGATAAGCATCAGATATTCCGAATATCCTTCAAAACTAACCAATCAGTATTATTCAGAAAGTTCATTTACTGCCTATAAAATGGTAACTGATAATTTTATCAAAGAAGTTACTGCTTATTGTTGCACTGGCGAAGACAGTCTTGAATATAAAGTCTTAAACAGATATAAAGAGATTCTTGCTGAAAAAGAAATAAAAATGACTATTGTCAACACATCTGAATCTGCAATGCGCAATGCAATAGTTACAGGAAAAGCAGATATATGGCTTGATACCGTTTATGACGGTGCAACTTGCGATAAATATGAATATTTCAACAGTTTCGGAAAGTTTAATTATACAGGTCTTGCATCTGCAGAAATTGATGAAATGACATCAAAAATCCGTTCTTCAATCGGATTTTCCGATAAGGCTCAGATGACGGAAAAACTTATGAAACTTGTTATGGAAGAGGCTGTTGAATATCCTCTTTATCAGCTTCAGACAGTTACTGTTTATAACACAGATACTGTCAGCTCCGAATCTCTTGACGGGTTTGATGATTACGACGGTTTCACCTATGTAATACCATATCTTGAAAAAAATTAACTCGGGTGATGATAATGCAGAATTTATTTTCTTTTGCAAAAAAAGCGGTTAAATCCGTAAAGTTCAATGAAGCTGTCAAAGGTAAATATGATAATTCTGTTGCATTGACTCCTCCTATGGGATGGTCAAGCTGGAATCTGTTCAGAAACAAAATTAATGAAGATCTTATTTATGAAACAGCAAAAGCTCTCAAGGAAAGCGGACTTGCTGAATGCGGTTATCAGTATGTTAATATTGATGATTGCTGGCAGTCTTCAATGCGTGACAAAGACGGAAAACTTCAGGGCGATTTATCATCGTTTCCGAACGGAATAAAAAATCTTGTTCAGAAGGTTAATGCACTTGGTCTTAAACTCGGAATTTACAGTTCGAACGGTACTCTCACTTGTGAAGATTTGCCTGCAAGTCTTGGCAAAGAAGCAATTGATGCCGATACTTTTGCGGAATGGGGAATTGAATATTTCAAATATGATTTTTGCCATAATATTCCCGTTTCAACTCATGCTCCGAGAATCGGCGGTATCACTGTAACAGACACAACGGATTATTCCGAAACAGAATACAGTATTTATGATGCGGAATTATCAGGTGAAGCTGAAATAATTAACGATAAATATCTGAGCTATATTTCGGGTCTGTCCTCAAATTCAGGTGCTTGTGAGTTCAAGAATATTTTTGTGCCTGAATCAGGGGAGTATATTCTTACTCTGATTGTCCGCAAGGCAGGAAGGCACGAGAAACATCTTGATATTCTTGTGAATTCAACCGATGTATACAGAACAGATCTTCCCGGCACAAAATCTCCGTCACCTGACGGTAAGCATCAGATTGTTATAAGATTGAATAAAGGGACAAATTCAATCAAGTTATTCAATAGTGTTGCATCATTGCAGGACAGTGCATCTGTTCAGTATTCAGTTATGGGTAATGAACTCAGGAGGGCCACAAAAGAATTTGCAGAAAAAAACGGATGCGAAGAAAAACCGATCGTTTTCTCAATATGTGAATGGGGCAGGAATTTCCCGTGGAAATGGGGATCAAGCGTTGGCAATCTTTGGAGAACAACTCCTGATATAATGCCTAAATGGTTTTCAATTCTCGGAATTTATGAGTTCAATGTTCTGCTATATAAATATGCAGGTATCGGCTCATGGAATGACCCTGATATGCTTGAGGTCGGAAACGGAAATCTAACTTATGATGAGAATAAATCGCATTTCACTCTCTGGTGTATGATGGCTGCACCGCTTATTCTCGGCAATGATATCAGAAAATTTATAAAACCCGACGGAAACGTTGATTCTGATAATCCCACATACAAAATTCTGACCAATAAAGATGTTATTGCAATCAATCAGGACAGATTGGGTATTCAATGCCGAAGAGTCAAATCGAACGGAGCGGAAGATGTTCTTGTAAAACCGCTTGAAAACGGTGATTTTGCAGTATGTTTATTTAATAAAGCAAATTCTCTTTCGAGAATGGAATGCTCACTTACGGATATCTCATCGTTGCCTTTTGTCGGATCAAAAACATCGGGTGGCTTTGAAGCTGTTGAACTTTGGAATAATGAAACGCTGAATGTTTCGGATAAAATTGAAACAAGCGTGCCACCGCACGGAGTTAAAATATACAGAGTAAGGGTGATTTAAAATGTTTAATAAAATTTTTGATAAATTTTCTTTCGGTAACGGTGCAGGGGATTACACTATCCCGCTTGTAAGACTTGATGTTATGCCCGAGAATACACCTGATGATCTCAGATACCTTTATGATTTTTCTGTTGTTGATAACGGTCTTGATTATATCGGACATCCCGATGCTATTTTATTCAAGGACGGAAGAATTCTTCAGGTTTATCCTTCAGGTCATGGCAAAGGTGCTGTAAGAAGCAGAATCAGTACCGATGGCGGTCTTACTTATACATCCGAAATTGAAAATCAGCCCGTTTCCTGGGAAAACTCAAGAGAAACACCTACTGTCTATCGTCTTGAATTTTCGGACGGATCACCTGATAAAATCATTCTTTTTTCAGGCAACCCTGATTGGAAAGACGGCAAAGGAACTGTCGGCGGTTTTAACTATTCGTTATCTGATGATGAAGGAAAAACATGGACTGAATTTGAACTTGTTTTTTCAAAAAAGGATAAAATTACCGTCATTCCTACCGTTGTAATGGCTTCTCTCACCAGACTCAAAGAAAACGGAAAGTTTGTTGATAAATGGATGGCATTCTTCCATGACCATTGGGGCGGATTTGTGAATTACAAAACCATTCTTTCTTTTGAAAACGGCAAAGCTGTCTGGAGCAAACCCGAACCTTATTTTTCAAAATACAGAAGAATTGAGAAAAATGCAAAAATGTGTGAAGTCGAGGTTATTCGTTCCGATTTCGGAAAAGGTGACGAACTTTGCCTTATTGCAAGAAGCAATAACAAGAGATACAATTCATTAATTTCTTTTTCAAATGATGAAGGTAAAACATGGTCTGCTCCGAAATTTGTTCCTTGTGCATTGAACGGCGAAAGACACAAGGCTGATTATCTTCCCGATGGCAGATTATTTATTACATTCCGTTCAATCGAAAGAAGTAAGAAAAGAATTGAAACAAACTATGAAGTCAAGGGCAGAAAATGGTACAGCGAAGGTTGGATTGCATGGGTTGGTACTTATGATGACCTTAAAAACGGCAGAGAGGGTCAGTACAGAATAAAACTCGCTCATACATATCTCAACAATCAGACCGAACCTTGTATAACAGCAAACGGCGACACAGGTTATTGCGGAAATGTTGTGCTTGAAGACGGAACAGTTGTTACATCAACATACGGTTGCTTCGGTGAGAAAAATTCAGACGGAAAATATAAAACCTATGTTGTTTCAAAAAGAGTCAATCTTTCAGACGTAGATAAATTAATCAAATAACTTCAGGAGGTAATGTTATGGGACTTATTAAAGCAGGTATAGGAGCACTCGGCGGAGTAATGGCAGACCAGTGGAAAGAGTTTTTCTACTGTGATTCACTTGAAAATGATGTTCTTATGGTGAAAGGACAGAAGCGTGTAGGCGGACGTTCTTCCAACACAAAAGGCAGTGACAACGTTATCTCCAACGGCTCGGGTATTGCCGTTGCCGACGGTCAGTGCATGATTATCGTTGAGCAGGGCAAGATTGTTGAAGTTTGTGCAGAACCCGGTGAATTCACTTACGATTCATCAACAGAGCCTTCAATCTTCTCGGGTAAGCTCGGTGACACAATCAAGGAAACATTCAGAACAATCGGTAAGAGATTTACATACGGCGGAGATACCGGCAAAGACCAGAGAGTTTATTATTTCAAC